>JAUWJP010000127.1 GCA_030607635.1 Candidatus Aminicenantota bacterium | reverse complement strand
TAAGCCTCCTCTTCTTATATAGAAAATGAAAACTATCTTCCTTTTTTTTATTTTTTTTGAACATGAAGACACTATAGAAAATGGGGACTGCGGGCTGTCCCCTTTTTTATTCAACCGTAACACTTTTCGCCAGGTTTCTGGGCTGGTCAACGTCTGCTCCCCTCATCGCCCCTATGTAATAGGCGAAGAGCTGCAAGGGAAGAGTGGTTAAAAAGGGAGTAAAAAGAGGCTCTGTTGAGGGGACGGGAATAACTTTATCGACTCTTTCCTCAATCTCTTTATCATCTTCAGAAGCTACGGCCAGGATGTATCCAATTCTTGCTTTGATTTCAGATATGTTGCTCAACATCTTAGCATAAACCCTGTCCCTGGGGACTATGGCCATCGTGGGCATGTTCTCTTCGATGAGGGCAATCGGGCCGTGCTTCATCTCCCCTCCTGGATAGGCTTCTGCATGAATATATGAAATCTCTTTCAGTTTGAGCGCTCCCTCCAGGGCAACAGGAAAACTGACTCCACGTCCCAAATAGAGGAAATGGGAGAAGGAGACAAACTTTGAAGCTAGATCTTCAATCGACTTGGCCTGATTGAGAATTTTCTCCATTTTATGAGGAATTCTTCCGAGCTCTTCTATAAGCGCGAGACTTGCCTTTTCATCAATTCTTCCTTTTATCTGGGCCAGATGCATTGCTAACAGAGCCAAAGCTACTATCTGGGCAGAATAAGTCTTTGTGGCTGCAACTCCGATTTCTGGACCGGCATGGGTGTAGAGAACTCCATCTGTCTCTCTCGCAATCGAGGAATTAACCGCATTGCAGATGCTAAGAGTTAGAGGTTTCATTTCTTTGATAATCCTTAGAGCAGCCAGAGAATCGGCGGTCTCTCCAGATTGGGAAATGACTATGACGAGGGCTTTTTTATCCAGGATAAAATCTCTGTAGCGGTATTCTGAAGCAAACTCGATATCCACAGGAATCTGGGCCATGGCCTCGATGAGATATTTGCCCACCAGGCCCGCATGATAGGATGTGCCGCAAGCAATAATCACAACTCTTTCCGTTTTTTTAAAAAGCTCTGGAGATACTCCAATCTCATCCAGGCATATCTTTCCTGAATCAAGGAATACCCTGCCCTTAAGAGTGTCTCTCACAACCTGAGGCTGCTCAAATATCTCCTTGAGCATGAAGTGCTTAAACCCGCTTTTTTCAGCCATAAGGCGACTCCAGGAAAGATGATGCACTTTTTTTTCCAGTACCTTCCCCTTAAAATCGAAAAAATTCGCTCCCGTTGGCTCGATTACAGCCATCTCCCCGTCTTCGAGAAAAACAACTTTCTGGGTGTAGCTAAGAAGAGGATTGATGTCAGAAGAGATAAAAAACTCTTTTTTGCCTAAACCGACAACAATAGGTGGGCCAACCTTTGCCGCCACAATTTTTTCAGGATCCTTGGATGATATGACAGCTACAGCATAGGCACCATCGAGGTCTTGAACTGCTCGCTGAACAGCCTCCTCTAAAGAACCTTTAAAATATTTTTCAACGAGATGAGCAATAATTTCTGTATCGGTCTCAGTGCGAAAGGTATGCCCTTCTTTTTTAAGTTTCTTCTTCAAAGCAAGATAATTCTCGATAATTCCGTTGTGAACAACAACCACGGAGCCTGTACAATCCTGATGAGGGTGGGCGTTCTCTTCGCAAGGCCGCCCATGCGTTGCCCAACGAGTATGACCCACTCCATATATTCCGTCGAGAGGGGATTCTTCTAAGCTCTTTTCAAGCGCTGCGATTTTTCCGTGGACTCGCCTTATGTTTATCTGATTTTCATCCACCACCGCAACCCCGGCTGAATCATAGCCTCTGTATTCGAGCCTCTTTAATCCTTCCACCAGGATCGGAACTACGCTCTTAGGCCCTATATAGCCAATTATGCCGCACATTACTTGCCTCTTTTTCTGGGGTCCTTGCCTCGCTTTTCAACCTGCTTGCATCGGGCTACAGCCAGGGATTCTGGCGCTACGTCTTTGGTGATGGTTGAGCCTGCTCCTATGTAGGCCTTTTTCCCCACCTTTAAGGGAGCCACAAGTTCAGTTCCTGAACCAATAAAAACTCCTGATTCGATAAAGGTCTTATATTTCTTTTTGCCGTCGTAATTACAGGTAATCGTTCCTGCTCCGATGTTAACCTCTTCTTTCACCTCACAATCTCCTAAATAGGTAAGATGTCCTGCTTTGGATTTACTCCCGAATATTGTGTTTTTCATCTCGACAAAATTTCCGACTTTTGCTTTCGATTTAATGATGGTTTTAGGCCTGAAGTGGGTGAAAGGGCCCACTTGAGCTTCATCCTCGATGACGCTCTCTTCAATCATGGTCGAGCTTAAAATCTTGACACGGTTTCCTACCCTAGAATCTACAATATGGACGAACGGGTAAAACCGGCACTCTCTTCCGATTACAGAATTTCCTTCAATAATTACAGAAGGATAGACTATGGTCTCAGGTCCTATTTTAACATCGAGGTCGATCCAGGTTGTACAGGGATCATAAATAGTTACCCCCTTCTCTGTAAGGGCTTTTATTTTTCTCTCCCGAAGCTCTCCTATCGCCTTAGACAGCTCATACCTGCTGTTTACTCCTACAAGATCCTCAGTATTCCTTGTCTTATGAACACCGATCTTTTTCCCCTCTTGAGATAGTATCTCAGTAACATCCGTAAGATAATATTCACCCTTTTTGTTTTTATTCGAAACCTTGGGTAATGCCTCAAGGAGATCCTTGATTTTAAAAACATAAACTCCAGCATTTACTTCTTTTATTCTCCGCTGGGGTGCTGTGGCATCTCTCTCCTCAATGACCCTAATTTCATCTCCAGAATGGACAATACGCCCAAAACCTGACGGGTCTTCTAACTCAGCGCTTAAAAATGTCAGGGAGTTTCCTTCTTTCCGGTGAAGAGCCAATAAGGGTCTTAACGTTTCAGGTTTCATCAGGGGTAAATCACTGTTTATGATGAGAACATCCTTTTCTCTTCCTTTATTCATGGCATTTTTTGCTGCCTGGACGGCGTGAGCTGTTCCCAGTTGTCTTTTCTGGGTTAGGAATTCGACTTTACTGGAAGGAGCTTCTTTCATGACATCTTCCTTCTGACTGCCCACAACCACGTAGACTTTCTCTGGGCTGAGCTTGAAAACACAATCCAACACCAATCGGAACATAGATTTCCCCAACATGGGGTGGAGGACCTTTATTATTTCTGATTTGAATCTGGTTCCCTTGCCCGCAGCTAAAATCAGAGCGAAAAAGCCTTTTCTCATACCATTCTAGTGATTAGTTTAAATTTTTTATCCTCCCAAAGAGATTCAAAACCTCTCTCATTCCGGGCCAATATACTGAAATACTTATCGAGTTGAATGGCATTTTTTAGAAGTTCAAAGCACTTTTCATTCTCCCCCTTCAAGCAATAAACATCGGCCATTAAGTAGAGGATTTTGCCCTCCTTAGGTTTCATCTCTCGAGCCTTTTCTAATAATTTTAGCGCTTCCTCATAATCTTCTTGATTTGTTTTGAAAACACCGTGTTGGTAATAGTCTTCAAATGTTTTCAATTGAACTTTTTCTTTACTCTGTTGCTCTCCACAAATCTTGAGGTAGATTCGAGCTCTGTCAACAAGTTCTTTTTCAGACCTATGTTTATCTAAAAAAGCCTTAAGCATTTCATCTGCCTTTTTATAATCGCCTTTGTGAAAGGGCTTCATGGCCTGACTGTAAGCAGATAG
The DNA here is from genome assembly GCA_030607635.1 of Candidatus Aminicenantota bacterium. Taxonomy (GTDB): domain Bacteria; phylum Acidobacteriota; class Aminicenantia; order Aminicenantales; family Aminicenantaceae; genus SOIV01. The sequence goes on along the minus strand of JAUWJP010000127.1, from coordinate 1,831 downwards.
AGCTTTCTCGTACTCATCTTTTTTGATTTTATCTTTTTCTTTTGTCACTTTTTTCCTTTCTCGTATGGCTTTAACTCCTGATTTTACAAATTCTACCTCAGAATAAGAGCATTGACAAGAAAAAAGTTGAGGAAGCCCGTTATATATAGGTCCAGAATTCCGGGTTGTCCAAAAGAAAATGAATAGCCTTCAGATGAAGGCTATGACCTGCTTTATGTGCTTTGAAATGCCCGGTCAAAGGAGAGCCCATAAGGGAAAGATCACCTATTAAATCCAAAATTTTATGACGCACAAATTCATCTGGATATCGTAAAGGCCCACTTATAACACTTTTCTCGTCAAGAACAACAGCATTATCCAGTGACCCGCCAGCGGCTAATCCTTGAGCTCTAAGAGCAGGAACATCCTTCAAAAAACCAAAAGTCCTGGCAGGGGCAACTTCTTTTATAAAATTTTCCAAATTCAGGGATAAACTTAACTCCTGTCTCTGGATGGCTGGATGATCATATTCGATAGAGTAGGTTATTTTAAAACCTGAATCCGGAGAGAATGAAAAGGCAGCATCCTTTTCCTCAAGGGAAGAAGGCTTGATAATTTTAATAGATTTTTTTCTTTCGGGAAGGGACATTATTCCAGCGCTAAGAATCGCCTGGACAAAAGGAGAAGCGCTTCCATCCATGATAGGAATCTCATCCCCGTTTATCTCTATAATTAAGCTGTCAATGCCAAAAATGTAAAGAACGGCCAGCAAATGTTCAAGAGTCTGAATTTTGCACTCTTCAGAAACAAGATAGGTTGAGCTCTTGGTTTCTATTTTTTTAGGATCGAGAGCAAGCTCTAAATTGTCTAGATCGGTTCGACGAAAGATGATCTCCCCCGAGGAGGAAGGCCTTAAGAGAAGATCCACCTTCTTTCCAGAATGTACTCCAACCCCTGAAAAATGAATCTCTTTTTGGATAGTGCTCTTTTCTATCATATCAAAATCATTTCGAGGGCACCAGAATATCACTCTTCATAAAAAACTTTCCTTCTAAGTTTCATTATGATTTTAACAATTTGAGGTCAGCTGTTCAAAACTTTTATTATTTTTCTAACAAGGGGGACAGGCTACTTTTTGCTTGAAGATTAGGCCTGGCCATCGTAAATTGGGGCCTGGCCCCATTTTTTGGCCCCATTTCTAGTCCTTTTTTCAAGGAAAAAGTAGCCTGTCCCCTTTTATATATGACTCCACTATGATAGAATCTTGCGGATGAAATCTCAACTGAAAGATGTATTGAATAAGGTCCATCAAGGGAAGCTCTCTCCTAAAGAAGCCCTCATTGTTCTGAAAGACTTTCCGTATCAAGACTTAGGCTTCGCTAAAATCGACCACCATCGGGAGCTAAGAAAGGGCTTCCCTGAGATAATCTATGGCATGGGAAAGACAGATGAGCAGATATTAAAAATCGCCCAGGAAATTATCAAAAAAGGGAGCAATCTGCTTATCACCAAAATCGGACCAGAAGTTTTCGAGAATTTAAAGAAAAAAATACCTGGAGCTCGCCACAATTCTCTGGCTAAGGTTATCTATCTCAAGCAGCAAAAGCCTATCCCTGGAAAGGGGAAAATAGCTGTCATAACGGCCGGAACATCAGATATTCCGGTCGCAGAAGAGGCTATTGTGACCTGCGATATTTTAGGTAATGAAACAGAGAAAATATACGATGTTGGAGTAGCCGGCCTTCACCGCTTTTTTGGCGAGTATCAGAAAATAAAGAAGGCAAAGGTCATTATAACCGTAGCTGGCATGGAAGGAGCACTGCCCAGCGTGATAGCTGGAACTGTCAATATT
>JAUWJP010000100.1 GCA_030607635.1 Candidatus Aminicenantota bacterium | reverse complement strand
TCTGCCTTACTATTCACTGCCTCTCAAATGATCATGAAAAACAGGATACGGATTTGCCCTACACTATGGACTTAAATCCTAAAAAATTCGAAATGGTTCATTTTTAAGGCTTAAGAATAAACATTTGCTCTTTTTTTCGCAAGTAAATTCTTTTTTTTTGATTTTTATCATCTGTTGCGTAACATTGAAAGTACGCATTTGGGAACACAAAAGTAGATACAAATTACCTGCCGGTAATATCATTTTTCGCTTTTTTTTATTTATTTATGATTCAGGATTTGTTCTTCTTTTTCAGGGCTTTCAGTATTTTTTCAGGAGTTATCGGGAGTTCCTTTATCCATACTCCAGTAGCATTCGCTATTGCATGGGCTACTGCGGCCAGGACGGGCAAAGTAGCCCCTTCTCCAATTTCCTTGGCTCCATAAGGGCCTTCTGGCTCGTAGGACTCAACAATCCCGCTGAAGATTTCAGGGGCATCTTTTGCAGTCATGAGCAAGTAGTCATGCAGGTTGGGATTTAAAATGTTGCCTTTTCCGTCATACATTACTTCTTCCATGATTGTCTCGCCCGTACCCATGACTACAGCTCCCTCAACTTGCCCATGCACAGCTTGGGGATTGATAGGAGTGCCACAGTCATGATAATCGGTGAATTTTTCAATTTTCACCTTTCCTGTTTCTAAATCGACGCTACATTCACAGACAGAGCTTCCGAACGAATAGGCTGGGCTGGTTCCCACAGCAGCTCCCTTGTAATCTCCTCCAAGTCCTTCTGGAGGCTTATACCAGCCGGTGCCCACAAGGGGTCCACGCTCGTTAAAATACTTCCGCGCCGCCTCTTCCCATCCCATCCTTTTTAACTTATCCTTCTTATGAAATATATGATTATCTCTTGCCTCAAGTTCTTGATGGTTACAGTTCCAGATTTTAGAAGCAGCGGCAAAAAGCTTTTTGAGAACATCTCGGCTTGCCTGAACAACTGCATTTCCTCCCATCAATGTAGTTCTTGAAGAATAAGCACCCAGATCAAGGGGACTAATATCAGAGTCTTCGGTCCTGATGCGGACTTTATGAAGGCTTATGCCCAGAGCTTCGGCACACATCTGAGAAAGCACCGTCGCTGACCCCTGACCTCTTTCTGCCGCCGGGATGAGAAGCACCGCGGCTTCACCGTCTTCGCTTATTTTGACTATGGCGTTTGAGTGGGGAAAAACAGATTTTTTTAAAAATGTTTCAGGTTTTTTCTCGGAGCTTCGCTGGACCTGCCCCCTGTAGATAGCATAACCTGCTCCTGAGACAAAGCCACCGCAGCCGATTCCTATTCCTTTTCCCGGGGGGAGCTTGCCGTATTTCTCTCTCCAGCCGGATTTTTTCGCCACTTCTTTTAGAGTGGCCTTAATTTCGCAACTTCGAATATCCAGGTCATTGCAAGTCCGTGTGTCGGGATCCATGGCATTGCGAAGACGTATTTCGACGGGATCAATCTCTAAGTCATCAGCGATCATATTGAGTAAGCTCTCAAACGCAAAACGAGGCTGAGGAGTGCCGTGGCCGCGCATGGCGCCGCAGGCTGGTTTATTGGTCATAATCCTGAATCCCTCGTATCTATAATTCGGGATATGGTAGAGAGTAGGGATCATGGCGCCTGCATAGTAGGCAGTTATAATCCCGAAAGAAGTGTAAGCACCTCCGTCAAGGTAAATCTTGCTTTGAACAGCGGTTATCCTTCCATCCTTTTTTACACCGATTTTAAATTTCATGTACTGCTTGTGTCTTCCCCGGCCGTAGAGAAACATCTCTTCACGACTGTAGACCATCTTCACCGGTCTTCCTGTCTTTTTCGAAGCGATGGAGGTGATCAAATCAAGAGGGGTTGTCCCGGCTTTCCCGCCAAATCCTCCTCCCACAGGAGGGCGGATGATACGAATTTTCCCTAAAGGAATATCAAGCACCCGGGCGACCATGTAATGAACGTAATGAGGAACCTGGGTAGAGGAATAGAGCACAAGGTTAGAACCATCATTTTCCCAATAAGCGATAGAAGCATGGGGCTCTAGCGGATTCTGGTAGACATGATTCCCGACAAACTCCTCTTCTCTAGTATGATCAGCCTCTTTGAATCCTTTTTCGATATCGCCGAAATGATGGTCAACATGAGTGTTGATGTTATTTTTATACCTCTCATGAAGCTGGGGAGCTCCTTCTTTTAGAGCCTCAACTGGATTAAACACGGCCGGAAGCTCTTCGTATTCTACTTTAATAAGGCCTAAAGCTTTCTCTGCTGTTTCCTCATCCAGAGCTATAACGGCTGCCACCTCATCACCGACATGGCGCACCCGCTCTTTGGCCAACACATGCTCATCATAGCGCGCCGGGGAAACACCATAAGTAATATCGGGCACATCTTTCCCTGTCAAAACTAATTTGACTCCAGGAAGAGCTTCTGCTTTGCTGGTATCAATCTTTTTAATCCGTCCGTGAGGGATTGGAGAATGGAGAATTTTTCCATAGAGCATGTTCTTAAAATAATAATCTGCTGTAAATTTAGCCTGGCCTGTGACTTTAGTTGCTGCGTCCACCCGGAGCACGCTTTTGCCCACAGTTTGATACTTCCTAAGGTCATCTGGAAAAGATTGTATTTCTTTTATTTTTATGTATTTTTTCCATTCTTTCACAGCTTCAATAATGCGCGTGTAACCTGTGCAGCGGCAAAGATTTCCGGAGAGAGCTTCCTTTATTTCCTCATCTGATGGGTCTGGATTGCATTTTATCAGCGCTACAGCACTGAGTATCATCCCGGGCGTACAAAAACCGCACTGGACTGCTCCGTGGTTGATAAAGGCCCGCTGTAAGGGATGAAGCTTTCCTTCTTGATCGACGTCCTCAATGGTGGTTATCTCAGCTCCTTCACAGGATGCTGCCAGAAGGAGGCAACTGTTCTTTGGCTCTCCGTCCACAAGGACTGTACAAGCACCGCATACTCCAAGGTTGCATCCTTTTTTAGTCCCTGTAAGTCTCAGCTTGTCTCTAAGAACATCCAGAAGAGTTTCTCCATCTTTAACTGCGAGAGAGTGTTCTTCGCCATTCACCTTGAGGACGACGATGTTGTATTTTCCTTTGTTTCTTTCCATAGAAACTACTTTCTAGTCCTGGATTTTCGTTGAGCTTGCAACAACGCTTCAGTCAAGGCTCTGCGGGTTAAGATAGGGATCAATTCTTTTCTGTACCAAATTGAGCCTCTTATATCCGAGATTGGCTTTGCTTCTTCTTTGGCCATTAAGGATGCGTCTTCGAGGAGGCTTTGAGAGGGTTCTTTACCAGACAGGAATTCAGAGGTTTTCAAAGCCTCGACAGGAGTGGGAGCAACAGCTCCGAGAACGATGGCTGCCCTGTCTATTTTTCCGTCTTTGAGAGTAAGGCTGGAAGCGACAGAAGCAACTGCAAGAGCATTGGCTTCCCGAAGAGCGAATTTTTGATACGAGATTCCAGTGTTGGGTGGAGGGAAGGGAACAAAAATAAAGGTCAACAATTCCCCTGTTCGACAGATTGTTTCTCTTGGGCCCGTGAAGAATTTAGAAAGAGAGACCTCGCGTGATGAGCCTGAGCACTTAAGCTCAACTGTGGCATCCGCTGCTATTAGCGCCGGTGGAAGGTCTGCTGAAGGAACAGCACTCGAGATATTTCCGCCAATAGTTGCCATAGAGCGAATCTGGCAGGAAGCCATAGACCTGGCAGCATCAGCAAGAGCTGGGATGTGCTGGTTTATGGGAGAACTGGATATTATTTCTTGAGCCGTCACCATGGCTCCGATACGAATCCTTTTGTCTCTTTTCCCAATCTCTTTGAGCTCTTCTATCTTATGAAGAGAAATAATATCCCTGGCTTCTATTAATCCTTGTTTCATATCCACTAAGAGGTCTGTCCCCCCAGCTGCAATCCGAGCTTCTTTAAGTCCTCCTAAGAGCTTAAAAGCCTCAGCTAAGTTTTGTGGAGAGTGAAATCTTATTTCAGAGAGGGCCATCTTTGTCTCTTTGCTCAGTCTGTTTCCTTAATAAATGTAATAAAACAGCAATTCATGCTTTCTCGAACACATAATTCAACTGCCCATTCGGCAGCTTGTTGACTACTGTCTTCATTTCCATACCAAGGTTAACTTCATCGTCAGGGATATCACCTGCAAGTCTGCCGAAGATTTTATAATCTCCGTAGTCAAGAAGTGCTATGCTATAAGGCAAATCTCCTTCGAACCCTACAGGAGCATACTTCAGTTTACTGTAAGATACGAGCTTCCCCTTCCCCGACACTTCAAACCATTCCACGTTTCTGGAAAGACAATGATAGCAGTCAGCCCTGGGCGGAAAAAAGACCATCCCACAGGCTTGGCAGCGGGTGCCCATGACTTTGCCCTTTTCCAGGAAATCTATAAAGTCGTTCACCTTGGTAACGGAGGTAAAGCTAACCGTCCCAAATTTTTTGAACCGATCATCTATCTCTTTCTTCTTACTCATCTCTTCACCTCCCAAGAATGGTGACATTTCCATAAAGGCCCACTCCGCCAATGTTATGGACCAGTCCTATCTCCGGATCCTTGCCCTGCATCTCTCCCGCATCCCCTCTGAGCTGGAGGACAATTGTCCTGATCTGGGATCCGCCGGTCGCACCAATAGGATGACCTTTGGATAGCAAGCCTCCATCCACGTTTACGGGTATATTCCCCTCTTTGTAAGTCTCTTTGCTCTTCACGAGGTCCCTTCCTTCTCCTGGCTTGGCAAAGCCTAAGTCTTCATAGGCCATTATTTCTGAAATAGTGAAACAATCGTGAACCTCTGCTACATCAATATCTTTTGGAGTGACACCGGCCATTTTATAAGCTTGTTCAGAAGCCTGACGGGCTACTGCCAATCCCGTAAACAGATCCCTGCCTGCCATGTTAACGCTGGCTGATGCAGCACCTAATCCCCGAATCCAAACTGGTTTTTTCGAAAGAGCCTTAGCCTTTTCTTCGCTGGCTACTATAAGGCAGGAGCTGCCATCTGCGTTGGCACAGCAGTCTCCTGCGCGAAGAGGGCTGGCTACTGGACCAGCCATGAAATGGTTTGGATCAGTGAACATCTCAAGCGTCACCGGTTTGCGGAACAGGGCTTTTTCGTAGATCGGGCCATAAGTAGCAGCCTTCACCCTTACAAGAGCCATGTCGTCAAGAGTGGTTCCGTACTTTTCCATGTGCGCCTTAGCAAACATGGCGTAATAAGCAGGCATCATCGTTCCGAATGGACTTTCCCACTGAATATCAGCTCCTCTGCCCATCCGTTCCTGAGATTCTGCCGAGGAAATCTCTGACATCTTCTGAAAACCCAGAACTGCCACTACATCATGAAGCCCTGATTTCACTAAAGAATAAGCCATCCTCAAGCCCATGCTGGTTGAGGAGCACAAACTCTCTAGATAGCAGGTTGGTTGAGGGATAAGACCGAGATATTCAGCAAGCACCCCTGATGGTGAGCGCTGTTTGTCGTACTCAGGAGCCGAACAAATAATAGAAGCATCGATATCACCGACAGAAACTTTTGCATTCTCCACGGCCTCCTTAAATCCCTCAAAGGCAAGCTCTCTGATCGAGCCGGGATACCCCCGGACAAAAGCACTCTGTCCGACGCCGATAATCGCTACTTTTTCCATAAATTACCTCCCTAAATGTATTGGCCTCCATCGACTTTAATGACCTCTCCTGTGATATGGCGAGCTTTCTCACTGCAGAGGAAAGAAACCAGATATGCAACATCTTCTGGTTTTCCAAGTGAGTTAAAAACAGTCTCGGAGAGAGAACTCTGTTTAAAATCGTCAGGCATATTTTTAATCATATCTGTTTCAATCAAGCCTGGAGCCACCGCATTAACATTCACTTTTGATCTTCCCAGTTCTTTGGCTACGGTCTTGGTCAAGCCGATTGTTCCTGCTTTAGCCGCAGCATAATTAGACTGTCCAAATCTGCCTCTCATAGCATTTATAGAAGTGATGTTTATGATTTTCCCTGATTTCTGTTCTCTAAAAACCGGGGCCGCAGCCCTGATAAAATTAAAGGTTCCTTTAAGATCAACATTAATAACAGCATCCCATTGTTCTTCAGTCATCTTCCAAATCACTCCATCCCAGTTCATGCCAGCATTGTTCACTAAAATATCTAAACGGCCAAATTTATCTATAACATCTTTAACCAGTTTCTGGGCTGCTTCAAAATCAGAGACATCAACTTTGTACTCTTGGGCTCTGTGGCCCATGGCTTTTATCTTATCAACGATCGCTTTTGCCTCTTTCTCATGTTTCCGGTAAGTTAAGGCCACATCTGCCCCGTTTTGGGCTAAATCCAAGGAAATACTGGTGCCAATGCCCAGGCTGCCCCCAGTTACAATGGCTACTTTCCCCTTTAGATCCATTTTATTCCTCCTGTTATTCAATTTTTCCTTTTACATAATTGCGGGCTTGATAAATCAAGCCCCTACAATATAAATATAACACGCCTGGTGAATCAAGTCCCTGCAATTTGCTTT
>JAUWJP010000246.1 GCA_030607635.1 Candidatus Aminicenantota bacterium | reverse complement strand
TTTCTGCTATTCCCTTGGACTGGGGCTCTTTTAAAGCCTCCTTGTAATCTACTCCCTCTTTCATCCTGGTCAGGATGTAGTTAGTCGTGCCGTTTAGAATACCTTCAATCCGAGAACTCTGGGCCCCAGCCAGTGAATAGAGAGCAATATCCAGAGCAGGAAGGGCAGCAGCTGTGGCCCCGCTGAATTTCAAAGCCACATGCTTTTTTTCGGCCTTTTCATGTAAGCCACGAAAATCCATAACGAGGGGACCTTTGCTGGCAGTCACCACATGCCATCCTCTATCCAAAGCGTGACGGATATGGCTGAGACCGGGTCCACCGCTTTTGATGTTGGATGGAGTGCATTCGACAAGCACTCCCGGCTTAATTGAATCAAGCACAGATGTAAGTTTTAAGGCTGGCTTCCAGAGGGGGGTTTTCCGGAACATAGTCAAGGAAGAATATTTTTCAAGAATCTCGGATGTATTCAGAGCCTGAGTGGAATGAATAGCACCTCCCAGCCTAAAAATGGAATAGAATTTGATATCCAGCCCGTACCTTATCCTGCAAAACTCCTTTTTTTCGTGGGCGACACGAAGAAACGCCTGACCTACATTTCCGAATCCCATCAGGATGATGTTTACTGTTTTCATATAGCTGTTATCTTATTATACTCTAAAGTAACTCTGATACGCTTATTATCACTTCTTTTTAGCTGTAAAAACTCCGTTGGGTTGAGTAACCTTGGCTTCTGTAACTTTCCCTGCCTCATTCACTACAAATTCTACGCTATAGCCAGTTAGATTCTTCAGATTAAACTCTGTTCCTTTGTAAGGAACCAGTTCGTATTGTGGCTGACCCGGCACAGTGAGGATAAGGTTATTCTTCCCTCTTAAAGTGACAGTGACGGTCATTTCTCCAAGCACATATTCTCCCACGAATTTTTCAAGAAAGCTTCTCTCCTTCATCTTTTTCTCGGGCATCTTAGTAAACACAATCGCTTCTACACTATCCTCTAACTGAACAGAAAGACTGCTAATATTTCCCTTATTGTCTGTAAAGAAGGAGGCTTTTTCAGTCATATCAAAATTCTCATTGCTCATCTCAAAAATATCGTAATGATAATGCTTCATGTCGAATGAAATAGAATTAAAAACACCTTTTAATCGGTCGCCTTCCTTTTTTACAGCTAAAACGCCATATCCAGGATGTTCATAATCTCCAGCATAATCCCCAAGCGGGTGGGATGGTTTTGTGTTCAACTTGCGGTCTTTATCCTTCTCTTTTTTGGCTTTTTCAGCTTCTTCTTTGGCTTTATCTCTCTGATCCTTGATGCGTTTATTCCAGGGAATCTGGTCAAGTCCGAGCAGACGATCATAGGCATTATAAGCAACAATTCCCGGAAGAGGGGTGCCGCCCATGTTAGTGAAAATAACCATTCCTATGTTGTCCCTGGGCATAAAATTAACGCTAGCAGTAAACCCATCGATGCCTCCGCCATGGGAAACCATGAGATGACCTCTGTAAGCAGTAATTCCCCAGCCCATTCCGTAAGTTGAGTAGAATGATTCATCATATTTATAGGATTTTGAACTAATCATCTGCGGAGAATGAATTTCCCTTAGGCTCTCTTCTGATATAATCTGCTTCTCACCAAACTTCCCCTTGTTTAAATTGAGTAAAAGCCAGCTTGCCATATCAATCACATTGGAATTTATCGAGCCGGCAGGTCCGACTGTATCTATGTTTCGGAAGGGAATTTCTATAACCTTATCTTCCTTTTCCGTGTAAGGAAGAGCAAAATCTGGTGCCTTCTTGGAATCTTCCACTGAAAAATTGCTGTTATTCATGCCTAAAGGCCCAAAAATATGATTCTGGACAAATTTTTCCCAGGTTGTTTCGGCAACTTTCCCCACCATGTAACCCGCGGTCATAAACATCAGGTTCTGATACTGAAAGGTCATTCGGAAATCCCTGCTTGGCTCAAGATACTGCAAGCGATCAAAGAGCTCTTTACGGGTAGCAGATGAGCCATACCACATCAAATCATGGCGAGGCAGGCCAGATCGATGACAGACTAAATCACGAGGAGTCATCCCCTCTGTGGCAAAAGGATCCTTGAGCTTAAACGAAGGGAGGTATTCTCTCACTGGCTTATCCCATTCAAGCTTGCCTTTATCAACCAGGATACCCATGGTTGCTGCAGTAAAAGCTTTGGAGCAAGAACCTATAGCAAAAAGAGTCTTGGGAGTTACTTTTAAGCCCTTTTTTACATCCCGAAAGCCAAATCCTTTAGAAAAAATGACTTTCCCATCCTTAACAATGGATATCCCAAGCCCGGGAACTTTCCATTCCTCCATTGTTTTTGTGACAAATGTGTCAAATCCTTTGAGGTCTACCTTTTGAGTTTTTTTCTCGGCAGAGAAAGGTGTGCTAATAAGCAGGGAAAGAACAATCAAAAGACAAAAAGCTTGAGCAATTCTTTTTTTCATATCAAGTCCTCCTTTCTTGGTGCATATCAAATAATTTATGAATAAGAAACTCTGCTCTATTTAAATTTGATTCTAAAATTTAATTCTTTTTATTTATCAAGTCAATCAGGAATAACTAAATGAACTTAAAAAAAAGTGAGCTACAGGATGTAGTTTTTTGTGAAGATTAGAGAAAAGTAGTCCGTGCCCTTTTAGTCCCTTACTTTTTTGTTTAAAAAGTTGCCTGTCCGCATTTTTGTCTAGGAATAGTTTTTCCCCTGTTTTCTTGAGTTGATGATCGGGCGGAGTGTCGATAGGTCACGCCTGACTGTCCATTTGATTTTTCCTTTTCCTGGACCGCCTTCTATCTCCATGGTGCCTCGCATAGTATTACCTTGTATAATTCCTTCAAAGTGCAAGCTTTCTGTATGGCTTTTTAGCTTTCTCTCCAAGGTAAAAAGCAACATGTTTCCTCTTACCTTCACATCCTTGATGAATACTGAAATCGAGGAGGCGCCTTCCAGCACCTGCCCTCTAACTCGCTGAAACTCCTGGTCAAACCGCAGTGTAAACTCGTCGTTCCCAGAGAGATCCGGTATTGTTAGTTTCCAGATCCCCTTCACATTTCCAGGAATAATCCAGAGATATGCCGTATGAGTGCGCCAATAATCAGCTATTTGCTCATTCCAATAATTGAATAGGTATGGATCCCTATAATTTCCTGTTTTTACAGAAGAGGTCGCATCAGGTTCCCATTTTCCCATGCTAAATTCATGAGAAACAACTCTTGAGCCTGGACTCAGATCCCGGAAAAGTTTTGGCCGCAGCCTGAGGTTGACTCCCGAGAGTAGATATAGAGTCACAACACTTGCTTCCCTGATTTCCGCCTCGAAAAGATCCATTTGAAAAAACTGAACTCTGTCAGATACACCTGCCTTGAT
>JAUWJP010000262.1 GCA_030607635.1 Candidatus Aminicenantota bacterium | reverse complement strand
TTCCCATCTTTGGTCACGATGACATCTACCAAAACTAATCTGACCTCGACCTCATGTTCTTCTACCTGGCCCTGGTTCTTTTGTTTCTGATACCCGAAAAGGAGGCAGAAAAACATTGATAGTAAAACCAGAAATAATATAATGTGCTTTTTCATGATACCTCCTTCTATATCCCGAAAAGGGCAAGGGGAAACTTAACTCTTTATCTCCAAATTCATCATTTGGTAATTCCCCTCTACGCTATAATATTAATGTGATTTATTTTCCCTGTCAATCAAACTCACATTTTTTTTCGTGGGGATATTGCTTTAATCAGAATGGCTGGGAAGCAGGGATTCGAACCTAGATTCCATAATCCAGAGTCATGTTTCCTGTCTGAGGGTAAACTTCTTCTCAGGTCACAGATGTGTAACAGATTTGACTGATTTACACTGAAATTATGGTATTAGGATTGAAAGGAAAACTCACCGGAAACGCTTAAATTCCTCTGAAATACGCGAGGGATATCTGGTGGGCGGTACTGGATTCGAACCAGTGACACCCGGCTTGTAAAACCGGTACTCTACCACTGAGCTAACCGCCCACTATTTTCCGCTCTTTCTCGTGAGGTCATAATTAAAGTAGAGAAAACATTCATTTTTGTCAATGGGTCGGGCCTTTCAAACTTTTATAATTTGAATATTCATCGAAAAATTAAGATAAGAAGCTTATTTGTAAAGGAATAAGCAGAAAATGTAAAATTATAAAAGTTTTGCAAGTTTTGCAAATCTGACCCCTTGTTGACATAAAATCAGCCATATGTTAAATTTAGATTCCATTATCTTCATAAAAGATTGAGGTAGAAAGTATGTTTGCTGTTATTAAAACTGGTGGAAAACAATATAAGGTTCAAGAAGGCGATGTTCTTAATGTTGAAAAACTCAACATGGAGAAAGAAAAAAAAGTCATTTTTGACAAGGTTCTTCTTATTGAGGATGAAGGAAAAACTCTGATCGGAACTCCTTTTGTTGAAAATGCCCTGGTGAGGGCAGAGGTTATTGAGAATTTTAAGGATAAGAAGGTTCTTGTCTTCAAGAAGAAGAGAAGGAAACAGTACAGGAGAACAAGAGGTCATCGCCAGGAGCTCACTCGGATAAAAATTGAAGAGATTATCCAGGGGATAAAAGCTGCTCCCAAGAAAAAGCCAGCTGAAGTGGTGAAAAAGGAAAAAGAGGAGGTAACCCCCGAGAAAAAAGTTCCCGAAGTTGCTAAAAAGGAAGAGGTAATTCCCAAGAAGCCAGCTGTAGTAAATGAAGCGAAACCGAAAAGGCCTAAAAGCAAGGCACCTACTAAAAAGAGAACCGCAGCTAAAACTGCCGCCAAAACTAACAAAACAGCCTTAAAAAAGGAGAAATAGAATGGCTCACAAAAAATCTGCTGGAAGTGCAAAAAATGGAAGGGAAAGCCGTTCAAAAAGGCTAGGTGTAAAACGGTCAGGTGGACAATTGATTCCTGCTGGTTCCATCATTGTGCGTCAAAGAGGCACACCGTTTAAACCTGGATTAAATGTCGGAAGAGGAAAAGACGATACTCTCTTTGCTAAGATCACCGGAATTGTTCGTTTTGAAACAAAAGGCAAAGGGAGAAAATTTGTCTCCGTAGTCCCTTCCTAGGAGGTTCCGACTCCGATAAAATATGTTTGTTGATCAGGTCAAGGCAACCCTCTGTGCAGGAAAAGGAGGCAACGGCTGTGTAAGTTTCCGGAGGGAATGGAGAGTCCCTCGAGGGGGGCCAGATGGCGGTCGGGGAGGAGCCGGAGGGAGTATTTATTTAGTTTCCGATGAAAACCTCAATTCCCTAGTCTCTTTTCGTTATCGTCCAATAAACAAAGCAAAAAAAGGTGCACACGGCGAGGGAGGAAATCGCCAGGGAAAAAAAGGAGAAGATCTCCATCTCAGAGTTCCTGTGGGGACCACTGTCAAAGAAAAAAATAAGGAAGATGTTCTTTTTGATTTTACTTCTCCTGGACAGAAGTATTTGGCTGCAGAAGGAGGAAAGGGTGGCAGGGGCAATGCTTCTTATGCCTCTTCAACGCATCAAGCGCCTAGAGAGCGGGAGGAAGGTCAACCGGGAGAAGAGAAAGATTTTATCCTTGAGCTTAAGCTCGTTGCCGATGTAGGCTTGATTGGTTTTCCTAATGTAGGAAAGTCAACCCTGATATCTAAAATTTCAGCAGCAAAACCTGTTATCGCCGATTATCCCTTCACAACACTTATTCCGAATTTAGGTGTGGTGGATGTTGATGAATTCCGGAGTTTTGTCATCGCGGATATACCTGGCTTGATAGAGGGAGCTCACCTTGGCCATGGCCTGGGCATAAAATTCCTGAGGCATGTAGAAAGGACAAAAATCTTGCTCCATCTTATTGATGTCTCACCTTATACGGAAAGGGATCCTGTCCAAGATTTCAGAGCCGTTATGAAAGAACTCGAGGCTTTCAGCCCTCGATTGGTTAAAAGGCATCAAATTTTAGCTGCGAACAAGATAGATCTTCTTGGAACGAAGGAGCGTGGGTTGAGTGAGGTGAGGAAATTGGCGCGCAGAGAAGGGCTTCCATTTTTTGCCATATCTGCGCTAAAAGAAGAAGGGCTTAAGAAATTGGTGAATTCGACGTCTAAGGCTTTAGACCTTTTGGGAGAAAATAAAGAATAGATTCATGAAGAAGGAGAGAATAGGACTTTTTGGAGGCACATTCAATCCTGTTCACTCTGGGCATTTAAAGGCTGCAGAGGTTGTTCAAAAAAGGTTTCCCCTGGATAAAATACTCTTTATTCCTTCTTATATCCCCCCTCATAAAGACACGGCCGAAATTGCCTCTCCTTCCCATCGCTTGAAAATGGTCGAAATCGCCCTCCGCGGCTTTTCTCATTTCATTCCATGCTCCATAGAGATCGATGCTGAAGAAAAATCCTATTCAATCATAACGATAAACAGGATAAAAAAACTCTATCCAAAATCCTGGATTTTCTTCATCCTTGGGGTCGATGGTTTTTTAGAAGTCGACACCTGGAAGGATTACGAACAATTGCTAGAACAGTGCTTTTTTGTAGTTATAAGCCGGCCAGGTTATCTTTTAGACGAAGCGAAGAAAACTTTAGAGGGAAAATACAG
>JAUWJP010000061.1 GCA_030607635.1 Candidatus Aminicenantota bacterium | reverse complement strand
GCCCTGTAACGAAGCAGATGCGGTGAAATCGGCCCGCCCGAAGGGTAAATTATGCCGACATATAATAAAAAGAAACGCATTTGAGACCGATTGAATGTTCTGCTAGAGGTGAAATCAGCGTAACGAGCAGATATCAATGAAAATAAATATTGGTGTCGGCATAATTTATGAATAAATCAGGTTGAATGTTTTAGATAAATTAGAGGGAAAATCTAGTCATTCAAAAAAGAAGAAAATAAAAATCTAAATTATGAAAGTTATGAAAGTCTGGCCCCATAAAAAGCGTGAAAACTTAAATCTTTTTTGAATGGAGATAATTTATTTTATATTTTTTTTCTAAGCGGAGAGATATGAGTTGCTTTTTTTTACTGCCCTGGTCTGCTTTGACGAACGTCACCCTTCCCGTGATTTCAAGTTTAAGATTACTTTCCAAGAGAACGGTTTTGGGGACATCCAAAAATAGCTTTAATACAGAGCCGATTGTTACCCCCGAATCAAGCCAAAACACGGCTTCCTGAGAGCTTATAGAAGCGAGATCAGTGTATTCTTTAAATTCATTTCCCGTGGCATCGATTCCCGAAACCTGAGTTGGAATAGAAAGCTCGAAACTTCGCTCTGTATTCGCAAATTTGGTTGCGCCTTGGATGGAAGATTTATCGAATAATATTGATGTACTCATTGTTGATTATATTTATGCCACAGGGCTGAGAATGTATCAATCGCTTTTAAAGATGATTTGTCGGGTGATTTTTTCATATTTTTTCTCATCGGGAAAGGTTAGACATGCGGCTAATTACGCTTAATCCCCTCTTTTTTATTCCCTTTCCAAATAGAGATAAGGTGCTTAAAACATTGCTTCTTACCCCTGTTTTAAAGATCTTACAGAAAGAGCATTTGCCTGACATAGTCGCTTCCTTTTCTTGAGAAATTAAAATTAGATCTTTTTATAGAGTAGTCAATCATCGCTTTGGATGAAATAAAGGGTGAATATTTTCCTGCTTTCTCATTGGCCCTTTTTTTGGCGTTCTTGACAAAAAAAATAGCTGTATATAAAATGACCGATAATCGAAACGAAAGAGATAGAAGTGAACAAAAACGAACGATTTGTAAAAAAAATAACTCTTAAAAGTGTGGATTTTTCAAGATGGTATGTCGAGATTATTCAGAAGGCAGAGCTGGCCGATTATGCTCCAGTTAAAGGGATGATGGTTATCAGGCCATATGGCTATGCTGTTTGGGAAAGAATACAATGCTTGGTCGATGACAGGATAAAAAAATCTGGCCACTCGAATGCTTATTTCCCTCTCTTCATCCCCGAAAGTTTCCTTCAGAAAGAGGCCGAACATTTAGAAGGATTTGCACCTGAGGTTGCTTGGGTAACACATGGGGGAGAAGAAGAATTAGAGGAGAGGCTGGCCGTACGTCCCACTTCAGAAGCCATAATTGGCAACATGTATGCTAAATGGATTAAGTCATGGAGAGATTTACCGGTGCTGATTAACCAGTGGGCCAATATAGTCCGTTGGGAAAAGGTCACCAGGCCTTTTTTAAGGACTACGGAGTTTTTGTGGCAAGAGGGGCATACAGCCCATGAAAGCTTTGAGGAAGCTCAGGATGAAACACTGATGATACTTTCTCTTTATAAAGAATTTGTGGAGAATGAACTAGCCATTCCGGTGATTTCAGGGAAGAAGTCAGAAAGAGAGAAGTTTGCCGGGGCTTTAGAAACTTTTGCTATTGAAGCAATGATGTCAGACGGAAAATCACTCCAGATGGGAACATCTCACAACCTGGGACAACAGTTTTCCAAAGTTTTTAACATCAGGTTTGAGGATCGCAACCAGAAGCTTCAGTATGTTTGGCAGACTTCCTGGGGAGTGTCTACGCGTCTTATTGGAGCTTTAGTCATGGCTCATGGAGATGATTCTGGACTTAAATTTCCGCCCAATATTGCTCCTGTTCAAGTGGTTATTGTTCCTATTTCTGCAGGTAACTGGAAAGAAAACGTTCTCCCTTCGGCTCGAAATATTGAGGGAAAATTAAGAGAAAAAGGATTAAGAGTAAAGCTGGATGAGAGAGAAGAATTCACTCCGGGTTGGAAATTCTCTGAGTGGGAGATGAGGGGAGTGCCTCTAAGGGTTGAGATTGGTCCTAAAGATATAGAGAAGAAACAGGTAGTTATCGTGCGGCGAGATACAGGGAAGAAAGAAAATGTGACTCAGGCCTCTATGAATAGAAAAGTGCCGGAAATTCTAAGAGAGATCCAGAAGAATATGTTCGAGATGGCTTTAAAGTTTCAGCAAGAGAACACGCATGAGGTGAAGGACTATGAAGAATTTAAAGCCATAATGGAATCCAAAAAGGGATTTATTAAGGCTTTCTGGTGTGAGGATCAAGTTTGTGAAGAAAAGATCAAAGAGGAGACTATGGCTACTATCCGGATTATCCTTCTGGATCAAGATAAGAAAGCAGCCCGAGGAAAGTGTGTTTTCTGTCAGAAGCCGACGGAGACCATAGTCTATTTTGGCAGAGCATATTAATTAAATATATAATGCAAAGAGGGATTTAGGATACGAAGGGAAAATAATGCAGCGGCTTGATTTATTAAGCCCACACTTTAAAAAACTATAGATTAATGAGAAAAGTGGGGACAGTCCTCATTCCAGGTGGTACATAATGAGGGTAAAGGCTATCGTTTGGTTCGCTTTAGGATTAAAATAAAAGGAAATGGGATTCCAGAAATTTAAGTAAGAATCTTTTTTTTTATTTTGATAAATTGTAGGGGTTTGATTTATAAAGCCAGCAGTTCTCAGCAAAAAAAATGAAGAAGGATTACCAGGAAAAAAGAGAAAAAATGGTAAAAGACCAGATAGAAGCCAGGGGAGTTAGGGATAGTAAAATTTTAGAAGCAATGAGAAAAGTTCCCCGCCATCTATTTGTTCCTTGGAATATGAAATCCTATGCCTATCATGACGAACCTCTTCCTATTGGAGAGGGACAGACTATTTCTCAACCTTATATTGTGGCTTATATGTCAGAAGTCCTTCGTCTGAAGGGAAATGAGAGGATTTTGGAAATAGGAACAGGCTCAGGCTATCAGGCAGCTATCCTGGCTGAGGCTGGAAAAGAAGTTTTCACCATGGAGATAGTCAAGAGTCTTTCCTTAAGAGCTGAGAAAGTTTTGAAAAAATTGGAATACGAAAACATATATCTTAAAGTCGGAGATGGTACTTACGGTTGGAAAGAGCATGCTCCTTATGATGCTATTATGGTTACCGCGGCTCCGGTCGCAGTGCCAGAGGCTTTGCGAGAACAATTGAAAGTTACAGGAAGGATGATTGTTCCTGTAGGCTCTGCGTTTCAGGAGTTGGTTCTTGTTATAAGAGAAAAGAAAAAATTCAAGGAGAAGAAGCTCCTTCCTGTCCGTTTTGTTCCCTTAATTTCGACACACTGAGTATGTGTGAGGGAAGAGAAGTGAAACAAAACATACACTTTAAGTTAATACATTCAAAAAAGATAAGGAACATCCTTTTTTCTTGTTTGGCATTCTTTCTTGTTCTGTCTTCACTAGAATGCGGGAAGAAAAAATTCGTCAAGATATTTCTCCCTGATGGTTTTTCTATTACAGCCGAAGTAGCTATTTCGGATGAAGAAAGACAACTAGGGCTCATGTTTCGGGAAAAACTGAATCCTGATCAGGGAATGATCTTAGTTTTTAAAGATGAAGATTTTCACTTTATCTGGATGAAAAACATGAAAATATCTATTGATATTCTCTGGCTGGATAAAGAGAAAAGGATTGTCCATATCGAAGGCAATGTCCCCCCGTGTGAAAAGCCGCCTTGTGCTTCCTATTCTTCCAAGATTCCAGCAATGTATGTATTGGAAATAAAAGCTGGTATGGCTGATAAGAATCAGCTGAAACTCTATGACAGACTTGAATTTATCTTAAAATAAAAGCAAAAGGTAACGTCGCTAAGGAAGCATTTCCAAATCCATTATAAATGATTGTTAAGGCATAAGTTTTGGGAAATAGCCTGAGCCTTTCTTCAATAGTCGCTACAGCTATTTCCCAAAACCTTTTTCTAATAGCGGAAATGGAAATACTTACTCCCCCCAAACAAAATTTGACTTTTTGAACTGAGAGTCCTTATAATTTTTATCGAATACCTTCTAACATTTAACGGAGATTTGCCATCAGTAAAAAATTTTTAGAGATAGTCAAAAAACAAGTCCTCCTTTGTGATGGAGGCATGGGCACTATGCTTTATAACAAAGGAGTCTATCTCAATGCCTGTTTTGACGAGCTTAACCTTACTAATCCCGATACAGTGATAGAGGTTCAGCAAGAGTATATCCAGAGCGGAGTGGATATCATCGAGACAAATACTTTTGGTGCAAACAAATATAAATTGAAAAAATTCGGTCTGGAGGGCAAAGTCCAGGTTATAAACCGCGCAGGCGCTCTTATTGCCAGAGAAGCAGCAGGAAAGGAGATTTTTGTGGCTGGATCTATCGGACCTCTGGGATTGAAGATCGAACCTTGGGGGCAAACCACTATTGAACAGGCGCAAGAGGCATTTATCGAGCAGGCACAGGCGCTCTTGGAAGCGGGGGTTGATCTTTTCATTCTTGAAACTTTTTCTGATATCAATGAGATACACCAGGCGATAAAAGCTATCCGAAAGCTTGGTCAAGATTTAACAATTATCGCTGAAATGACTATTGAGGAAAGCGGAAACAGTCTGTATGGAACCACCCCTGAAGTATTCACGAAAAAGCTTGAAGAATGGAAAGCTCAAGTCATAGGCCTGAACTGTAGTGTAGGGCCAGCCCATATGCTTCAATGCATCGAAAAGATGTCTAAAATCACTGAACTTCCTCTCTCAGCCATGCCCAATGCCGGGATTCCAAGCGAAGTTGAGGGAAGGAATATTTATTTATGCTCACCCGAATACATGGCTGAATATGCAAAGCGTTTTATACTAAACGGAGTAAAAGTAGTGGGAGGATGTTGCGGCACAACTCCCTCCCATATAAAGGCTATGAGAAGAGCTATAAAGGCTCTTCAGCCGTCCGAAAGAAAAAGAATCCAGGTGCTTCCGCCAACCGAAGTTGAAGAAGTGGAGAAGATAGTAAAGCTGAGGGATAAATCTAAAATGGCTCGAAAAGTAGAGGATAAAGAATTCGTCGTAAGCATAGAAGTAGTGCCTCCAAGGGGCCACAATCCATCCAGGATAGTGGAGATAGCACGCAGGCTGGAGCATAAGGGGATAGATTGTGTGAATATTCCTGATGGACCTCGGGCGAGCGCTCGAATGAGCTCTATGGCTTTGAGCTTTATTCTTAGCTTGAAAACTAAAATAGAGCCAATTCTTCATTATACATGCCGAGATAGAAATTTATTAGGTATGCAATCCGATCTTCTCGGAATGTATGCTCAAGGGATAAGGAATCTTCTCATCATAACGGGAGATCCTCCTAAGCTGGGTGACTATCCTGACGCCACGGCAGTATTTGATGTCGATTCTATTGGCCTTACGAATGTGGTGAATTCTCTGAACAAAGGTATTGATATCGGGGGTAAGAGATTATCCGAACCTACAGGATTTCACATTGGAGTAGGGGCCAACCCGGGAGCTATCAACATTGGCTATGAGATATCCCGGTTTGAGTTGAAAGTAGAGGCTGGAGCAGAGTTTGCTATCACCCAGCCAGTTTTCGATATTAAGCTACTGGAGAATTTTTTAAAGAGAATAGATCATTGCCGTATTCCCGTGCTGGGAGGGATTTGGCCGCTTTTTAGTTTGCGGAATGCAGAGTTCATGCACAACGAAGTCCCTGGATCTCAAGTCCCCAAAGTAATAATGGATAGAATGAGAGATGCTCAAGAGATTGGAGCAGAGAGGGCAAGACAGGAAGGAGTGGCCATTGCCCAGGAAATTCTTGGGATAATAAAAGATATGGTGGAAGGTATCCAGATAAGCCCTCCTCTGGGTAAGTATGAATCAGCCCTCGAAGTTTTAAAAGTCCTGTAGATAAATAGCAATTCTTCTGTAGGGGCTTGATTCATCAAAGCTGCTTTTCATTAATATCCTGGATGTGTTTGATTCGTATTCTGTAGGGGCTTGATTCATCAAGCCCACATTTATGTTTATTCTTTGGATGTTTTTGATCAACCAAAAAAAAAGCCGAAGACCTCATGGTCTCCGGCCTTTTGGTTTCGTGTCTATTAAACTCTTGCCATTAGAGCTTGATGCCCAGGCTGACACCCATATTGAGATCAGGCCCTGAACTATTTCCGGTAAGGAACCACGGCCCTCTGAGAAAGATGGTGTCGTACATATAAGCTTCTATGAAAAATCCCTTCTTCATGTTAATGGTAAACCCGAATGCAGGAGCTAAAGAAGAGGTTGCCTGAGCACTTAATGTCTTCCAGTCTTCGGTTGCAGGATCAGTGTCAGGATTTGTCAGCGTCTTTTCCTTAGAAGTCTCGTAGGTGATTGAAGCCCGCATCGTGAACCAATTGAATAGCCGTTTCTCGGCCAGGATTCTCAGAATCGGGAAATAGGATGAGCTTGGGTTATTCTTTTGTGCATCTGTATCAGCCGTCTCCACGCTCCTCTCTTCCTGTGACTTATCGGTCATAAAACCCACCTGGAACCCAACATTATAGCCCTCTCCATGGAGTAGGGGCCCTGCTAAAAAAACTAAGCTCTTTTGGGCTCTTTTAAGGGTCGTTGCATCATCAGCAATATCGGTATCAGGATCGCCCTTCAGGGAACCTCCATAGGAGAGATAGTTAACATTAGCGATGAAGTCGGTGTTGTCGTTTATCCTATAATCGATCCTTATGTTGGCATCCATATCTGTGCCTGATAATGAAGCTTTTTCATTGTCTGCTGTTGAGCCCTCAGCAATCGCATATTCATAGAGATACTTGGGCTTCCCCAGACCGATATCGATGGCCAGATTCAGGTTGTCCTTTAGCGGGTATCCCAAACCTGCCCGGAACATCATGGTTGAGATCTTCTTTTTGAAGGTATCCTCTCTTTCGGTGGAAACTGACTGGGGATTAGTAATGCGGTTGCCAGAAACTCCACGGCCAACATAGTTGAGGCCAAAACCGGCCTTTAGTTTATCGCCCAGGGGCAGGGCATAATAGAGGCCAAAGGACCTTACGCCGTTTATATTAGTTACATTTACGCCATCGACTCCTACATTTGTTTGACCACAAATTGGTGCAACTAAGCCGTTTAAACTGTTTATATCTTGGCCTGGACCAGACCAGATATTGTTCCGGTAGCTGCCGTAGCGTTTTCCGATTTGAAGACCGAGAACTCCGGGCAGGCCAAAAGACTCCATCTTGGCAAAGCCAAAACCGCTATAGATTGCTCCGTCATAATCAATGTTTACAAAATCGGGGTGGTCCAGCATGTAGATGGGGTTGAGCAGAGAATCAACCGAGGTGATCACCATCCCAGAAGGTGTTAACTCATGATAGATTGCCCCTGTGAGGACTATCTTTCGTGAATCCGTGGCCTGCATATTGGCAGCCAAAATCAGGAAAAGAGTCCCAATCAAAATAAATTGTCCGATTCTTCTCATTATAAATCACCTCCACTTATGTAAGTCGTGGAAGTCCCCGCTTCCTTGAATAATTAATCTTCTTTTTGAAGTAGATTTAATTTTTGTTCCTCAAGAACCGTTCTGTATTTTCTGCTGTTATAAGCTTTTTTTATTTCATATCCCCTTTATGCGGTCAATAACCTTTTGAGGTGATTCTTGAGGTGATTTTTTTATTTTTAGATATTCTTTGAAAAGGATTTAATGCAATTTTCACTAAGTTTGATCGACTAAATTTAAGCATGAAAGGAAAACCGGGATTGCATGATTCTTATGATTGAAGGTAAGGATGGAAGAGAAGAAATTTTTTATTAGGGGATACAGGAAAAAAGTCGATTTCGCGACTTTTTATGACCCTGAGCCCTATTCCCTAAAAGAAGCAATAGGTAAGGCGGATGAATATTTTAGGAAAATAAGACGCCTTGGGAAGATAATGCTCTTTGAGCGAGAGGAAGCGGATAATAATAAAGCAGTTATCTTGATGAGAAAGTGGCAAGGCTTTTTGGAATTGGGGATTGACGGGAAAGTAATAATAACAAAGAATTTCGAAAAATATTACTTTAACCGTGGCAAAGGCCACAATGGTTGATGTGCTGGCCTCGACCAAGGCGATGTTCAGACTGTCGTCTAAGAGGAGCTATTTCAACTTGTCCCT
>JAUWJP010000172.1 GCA_030607635.1 Candidatus Aminicenantota bacterium | reverse complement strand
TATCCTCTCCCGCACAAGCGCTGAATCATCTACAATAAAAACTTTCATGATGATGCTCCTTTTTTTTATTGGTGCAACACCCCTGATTTTTAAGTGACTTATTTAAGATAAGGCAGAAAAGAAAATAATGATATCCGAATATGGCTGATTTTTTTGTAGGACTTTGACCCGTTAGTTTGTAGTTATATGTCCTACAAATTGATAAAAAGGAATGATTGGTGGGAAGTTTTTAAAAGACAGAAAAAATGGATTTAATTACTCTTTATTTTCTTCTCGGTTCTTTTTTTAAATCATCTACGGTCATTCCAGCTCCTTTTAGAATAACTTTCAGTGTCCCACGTCGAATTATCGTTTGTCCATGCATTGGAACTGAAACTCGTCTTTTATCAATAAATCTTTTATAGATGGCATGAGAGGTGCCACTTTGTCTGATAAACTGGAATCCCTTCTTTTCTAATATTTTCACTAATTCTTTGCTGGAAATAGCAGGGATTTTTTCTCCCATGCTAAATTGCGATTGTTAAGTTTTTGACACTCAAATCTTCTCTGGGGAGCTCTTCGCCGTCACTGATATAGTCTTGAATGTAATCTTTCAATACTTCTTTAATCTCTGCTAGTGCTTCTTCATAAGTTTTCATTTGGACGACACATCCATCAAAAGCAGGAGCGTAGGCAATATAATCACCAGATTCAACATCTCTTTCGATTAAAACAGTGTAACTATATTCTTTTGCCATATTGATACCTCTTTTTAAATTTATTCTACCATACTAAATCCAAAACTCAAATTAAGTCTAAAATTGTTGATAGAGAATTGCTTTGCCTTAATGTATAATAATGCTGCTACTCATCTATGCATATTTTCTTCTGTTTTCCTATAATTTCATTCCACCAGCCGATTTTTTAGAGCGTAATGGGTTAATTCCGCATTGCTCTTCATTCCCGTTTTCTCTAAGATACGGGATCGATAGGTGCTGATTGTTTTTACGCTCAGGAACAGTTTCTTCGCAATCTCACTTATCGTTTTCCCCGAAGCAATCATACGCATCACTTCATACTCACGATCGGAGAGAGTCTCATGAAGTGGTTTTTCAGCATCAATTTCCAGATCAAAAGCTAATTTTTCAGCGAGAGAAGAAGAGATATATTTCCTACCTATCGATGCTTTCCGTATGGCCGTTATCAGTTCGTCTGGGGCGCTTTCTTTTGTCAAGTATCCGGAAGCGCCAGCCTTTAATACCCGGACCGCATATTGTTCCTCGGGATGCATGCTTAATATCAGAACAGAAAGATCAGGCTTTTCACTTTTTAATTCTTTTATAATTTCCAGCCCACTTCTGCCGGGCATGGAAATGTCTAACAGAACAACATCGAAGTCACTTTTTCGTATTTTTTCTAGGGCTTCCCGTCCATTGATTGCTTCATCACCTACCATCATATCGGGAGTTTCTTCGATAATCTCCTTCAACCCTTTGCGAACAACCGGGTGATCATCAGCGATGAGTATCTTTATCATTTAGTTTTTCCTTTTTTGGGAAGGGGGATCCTTATTGTTAGTGTGGTCCCTTTATCTTGAAGACCCTTGATTACGACCTTACCGCCCAAATAGTAGGCACGTTCTTTTATTCCGATTAGTCCGAAAGATTTGGGATCAGAAATCTGTTTTTCTGTAATTCCTTTCCCATTGTCTCTCACTTTCAGCTCTATCTTGCCAGCTTTCTCTTTCAAGCTCACTTTCATCCTTGTTGCCTTTGCATGTCTGGCGACATTGGTCAGCGTCTCCTGAAATATGCGGAAAATTGCTGTTGAACAATCTTTATCCAAAATGATATCCTCAGGATCTACGGTTATTTCACATTTAATTCCTGTGCGAGTTTGAAATTCTTCCGCCTGCCATTCAATTGCTGCCGGAAGACCTAAGTCATCCAGTAATCCTGGCCGCAATTCTGTAGAAATCTTTTTTACTGTTTGGAGTGTAGCATCAGCTAATTTTGACATTGATTTTGTCTTCTTAAGCAGTGATTTTTGATCTTTGGGCAATCTGTTGTCTAACCAGGATAAGTCCATTTTCATGGCTGTCAATGCCTGTCCCAACTCGTCGTGCATCTCTCGGGCGATGAGCGTTCTCTCTTCTTCTCTTACGGATTGTAAATGTGCGGTAAGGTTACGTAACTGAGATTGTGAATTCTTTATTTCCTCCTCTGCCTTCTTGCTCTCGGTGATGTCGTGCTGCGATGAAACATAATTGATTATTTTTCCGGTTTTGTCTATTAAAGCACTTATTTTTGCAAGGCTGATAAACTCTGTGCCGTCCTTTCTTTTATTGTGGATTTCACCTCCCCAGACCCCTTTCTTTTTGATTGTATCTGTAATATGTGCTGGTGTTTTTTTGGCTTTTCGTGATGGACCAGCATTCAAGACAGAAACATGTTTTCCTATTAGCTCTCCTTTTTTGTAACCAAATAATTCATCCATAGCATCGTTTGTATATTTCATTATTGCGTCAGGGGTTGTGATATTTATGGCCTCTTTTGTAGTCTCAATTGTTTTTAAAAGTTTATCTTTTTCTTCCTCCGCCCTCTTTCGCTCGGTGATGTCTATAGATGTTATGATTGCTCCATCGGGAAAGGAAGCTATTGTTATATCAAGAAATTTGTCATCATATTTCAGTGCAGGGAACCTTTTTTTCTTGTCCGATCTGATACATTCCATCAATGCAGCGTGCATATCGATCTCATGTTTTGCGGCATAATCCTTGTACATCACATCTCCGATATTAGGCAATCTATCTCCTGATTTCCTTTTCGCCATGTTGACTTTTAGCACTCTTCCTCCACGGTCCACGACTATGATCTGGATAGGGTTGTGCTGGAATAATGCAAAATTGAACTCCTCCTTCTCCCGCAGCTCTTCCTCCGCCTGCTTGCGCTCGGTGATGTCCCTTATTATGCTAGTGACATGAGCAACCTCACCGTTTTCCCTAGAAATAGTGGTAGTAATTTCCGCTGAAAAGACCTCTCCGGATTTTCCTTTTAATAATTGTTCAGAATGTAATACATCTTTTCCTTCTGCAATGGCGTTTTTTAGCTTATTGCCAAAGTTCAAGAACTCACTCTTGTCCGGGTAGAGAAACTCCGTAGTTTTACCAATGCACTCCTCGGGTGCATAGCCGATGAGTTTAAAGGAATCATTAGCCCACTCAATTACCCTCTCCGGCATCTTTACTGAGAAGACCGCATCCCACATAGAGTTGGTTAGTCTTTCAAGATAATCGCGACTCTGTCCCAGCTGCTCCTCAGCCTGCTTGCGCTCGGAGCTTTCAATAGTTGCCCACTTACCTTCTTTCCTTATCAGGGCGAATTGATGGTTGCTTACAACATCTATGACTTCTGATGCTCCGCATTTATCGAGAGAATAGGAACATATTGCCATCATTCTGTATTTGCCAATAACCTTGTTTACCTCTTTTTCATATTCGGTGAAATTTCTCCAATCTTTTTTTTCAAGCCAAAATGTATTCCCTGTCAACCTTAGGCCATCATAATCCTGGGCCAAGGCTTGGTCAAGCTTATCAACCCAGCCTTTAAGAACTCTTTGGGTGTTGAAAGCACCTTCTTTTAAATACCATTCCTCATGGGGAAGAATCTCTATCTGTCCTCTTTTTAAATATCGATCAAAATCAGGGAGAGCTTCTCTCATTACTTCTTTCGCTTCTTTTTCGGAAAGAGGCTCTGAGGTGATCCACATGCAGAATTCATTATTATCTAATCCTGCTTTAAAATAAGGTACCAGAATATCAATTAAATCTTCTTTGGTGTGGTAAAATTGGCAGAAGTGTGTACCCCAGGGGGCATCACCTAAAATATCGATCCCGGTTTTTCTAGTTTTCCCTCCCATCTTATTTCCCCCCAATATTTAGTAGTCGGGAATGTTTTTCTAAAAAATCTCTTTTCTTGTATCGTAAACAGGGAACTTTTGCGCTTGTGTAAAATGCATTATCCTTTTTCCATCCAGATATGCACTTTTCTTTCATAAGATCACACTTAGCGGCTAATGATTTCAATTCGGCATTTCATTGGCGCAATTTTTCTAAATTTTTTTAATTGATTTTTTGTTTTTCCTTTGTCTTTCATCTTGTGTTCCCTTAAAACAGTCAACAGCTTCACCTAGAGGGCCGCGTGTATCTGAAGTTGTCAGAAACAGTTAAGGTGTAGGAGTTTGCTTTCTTTGCTGACCTTCAATTCTTGCCCCTCTTCTATGGTATCTGCCCATTAGAAGATGGATAGCTTTAATGCTTTACTGACCAAATTACTTATATCACAGGAAAAAGTTTTATGTCAACTCAAATTGACAGTGGTTGCGTCTTAACATTTGAAATTTAATCTTTATAGAGTTAGTCATAAATGGAGATTGTCCCCATTTTGTCTCATGAATGTTGAAAATATG
>JAUWJP010000078.1 GCA_030607635.1 Candidatus Aminicenantota bacterium | reverse complement strand
TTAAGGCATGATCCGGATAAGATTATGGTTGGAGAGATCAGAGATCCTGAAACCGCCCAGATTTCTATTCAGTCTGCCTTGACCGGACATCTGGTTTTCACAACCGTTCACGCCAATAATGTTTTCGATGTCGTAGGGCGCTTCCTCCATATGAAAGTTGATCCCTACAGTTTTATTTCAGCTCTGAATTGTATCCTGGCTCAAAGACTGGTTAGAGTCCTCTGCCCTGTATGTAAGACTCCCGTTAAATACAAACGCAAACAATTGCTTGAATCCGGGCTCAGTCCCCAAAAATACAAAGATCGACTATTTTATGAGGTTCCTGGCTGTGAAGCATGTTACCACACCGGTTACCAGGGAAGACCCGCTATAGCCGAATTACTCGAGCTTTCTGATGAAATACGAGAGATGATCCTGAAGAGAAAACCTCTTTCTGAAGTGAGAAAGAGAGCTAAGAGCGAAGGCATGACTTTTTTAAGAGAAGTGGGGATGAAGGAGAAAGTCTTGAAAGGAGTAACCAGCCTTAAAGAGCTAAACAAAGTTACTTTTGTTGAGTGAGATGATGGCCCTTTTTACAGATAGAATAAAGAGTTATTTCATGCGACAACTCCTTCCCCGTTCTGCAATTCAGCTAACTTCCAGTTATCTGAGCGGAATTCATGTTTCTTCTAAAGAAGGAAAAATCAAAAATCATTTTATTCTCCCTCTTGAGAAAGGGGTGATTCAGCCCTCTTTCAGCAATAAAAATATAAAAAATCCGGCCTTGTTGGAGAAAAAAATAAAGCAAGGTCTCGAAAAGCTTCATCTTTCAGACAATAAAATAGCCTGTCTTATCCCCGAATTATCTCTAAAAGCTTTTGTCTTTTCCTTTGATTCTCTCCCCTCTTCTCGGGAGCAGAGGGAGCGGATTATTCGCTTCCGAGTAAAAAAACAGATACCTTTACTTCCCGATGATGCCAGGTTTTCATTTGATAGGCTAAGATCAAACAGCTCTGTGAAAATATTTGCTACAGTTGCCAGGGCCTCGATTATTCAAGAGTACGAAGATCTCTTTAGTAAGCTTCGTTTAAAAGTCAGAGCGCTTGGAGTCCCTACTCTGAGCCTGTATTATCTGCTTAACAAGGAAGAAGAGAGAGATTTGCTCCTCATAAATATCGAAGAAGACTCTCTCAGCCTTATAGCAGGCCTAAATTCTGAAGTTGCTGTGTACCGCCTGAAGCTGTTTATCCCCGGCTCCCTTACAAATTTCTCAGGACTTCAAAGAGTAGAAAATATTGTTAAAGAAGTGGAGAATACTGTGAATTTTGTCGAAGATAAGGAAAAGAAAAAAGTCAATTCCTTCAGACTTCGTCTGGGTCTTTTGGAACCAGAGGAAGAGATGTTTTCACAGCTGAAAGAAAAATTATCTTTGCCTGCAAAGGGAATAGAGGCAGGCCTGACCTCAAAGCTTGGATTAAGAGAAAAGATGATATTATCTCCTCTTATCGGACAAATTTTATGATAGAACGTACACGATTAAGCTTGAATTTAGCGAGTCATCCTCTGCGTAACAGGAGGTTTTTTTATTTAATTCTATCCTCGCTCGTGGTTGCTCTTCTTCTTATTTCTTTTTTTGCCGGCAAAATCTTTGTTGAATACAAAGCCAAAGCTCAGGAAACAAGAGCTTCCGTCAAGAGGACAGATAAACTGATAAAAGATGCTCAGCGAGACGAAGAGGATTTTTCCGCCAAAATCGAAGATGCAATCATAAAATATAAAGGAAAAGTTGATTTGATTAACAGTATTATTTTAGGGAAAAGTTTTTCCTGGATAGAGTTTCTCTCTGATTTAGAGAATTCTCTTCCCGATTCGAGTTATATTGTCTCCATGGCACCCACGCTCGCCAAGGATTCAAGAGTGCAGTTGAGCTTCAAAGTTGCTTATTCGAGTGTGGATGATCTTTTAGAGCTTTACAATAATTTAAAAGCTTTGAAATTTAATCAAATAAGAATAATAAGCGAAGCAGAAAACGAAAGGGGATTACTCATCTCGGAGATTTCGTTAAACTATGAAAAAAATATTTGATTTATTGAACGACAAAGAGAAAAAAATACTCCTCGTCCTCTGTGTTATGATCGCAGGAGTTGTACTCTTCCTCCTGTTGGTTTCTCTCTCCCAGAGGAGGAGTTATTTTAAAGCTCTTTCCTCACATTCAGTCAAGCAGAAAAATTACGAGCAGCTCGATAAGACAAAGATAGAAAAGGAAGGAGAATGGATTAGATGGCAAGACGCTCGGGGGGATATGGATGAGCTGAAAAAGAAATATTTTTATGATGATGATAAAGAAGGTTTCGAGCGGCTAAGGCTTGACCTCGAGCAGCTCTTGAACAAAGCGCGGATCAATGTTTCTTCTAGAAAAAGGTACAATTATGTTGAATTTAAGGGAGAAACGATAAAAAAGATTAACGTAACCTTTGACATAAAGGGATCTTATTTGTCCTTGAAAAGATTTATTCATTCTGTAGAAGAGTTTCCAAGATTCTTGCTAATAGAAAAAATTGATTTTTTGAACATTGATGCTGGAGGAAATGTGCTCGAGTTAAGAGTTGTTTTGGCGGGCTATTATGAAAGCTAAAGAGATTACGTCAGCTTTTTTCATCCTTTTCCTGAGTATAGGTCTAAGTATTTGGGCTGGAGAGGAAAAACTTCAGAAGAAAGGGCTTGAAAAAGGTGGAGAAAAAGGTCTTATCAGAAAGAACCTGTTGTTGAGAGAGAAAATAGAGCTCGGATCCCCGGTAAGGAACATTTTTACTCTTAGAAGGTCAGTAAGCAGGGAGATTGAAAGGAATCCAGTTAAATTGCGGCAGAACCAACAGCAGAATCCAACCCTCCCTGGTAAGTATGAGGTCTCTTCTTCTCTACCTCTAAACATAAAATACATCGGATACGTCATTTCCGACGTTAAGATGGTTGCCCTTATTGTTTTTGAAGGAGACGCCCTGACTGTAGAGAGTGGAGAAGTTATAAGCGAAGGCGTAAAAATTGGAGAGATTACACCTGAAGAGATAGAAATCATCGGTTCGGATTCCCAGAAAAGGAGATATTATTTAGAAGGAGAGAGATGATGAGAAAAATAGTACTTTTGACAATAATTGCTCTGACCTTTTGGGGTTGTGCGGGATTAAGTCGAAGCTATAAGTTAGGCAATGAGGCAGCAATCGGCAAGAATTGGGATGAGGCCGTCAAATACTACGAAAGGGCAGCACTGGAGAGTCCTGAGAATTCTGTCTATCGTCTTGCACTTTTCCGGGCTAAACTTGTTGCCAGCACCGCTCATCTTATTAAAGCTCGGGAGCTTGCCTTTCAAGGGAAAAAGGAGGAAGCTCTCGTTGAGTATGAAAAAGCCCTTTCCTATGATCCTTTACACAGAATTATAGCTGCGGAGGCGAAAAGCCTTATCGAGGAAGAAGTTAACGAAGAGGAACCAAAGAAGGTTAGGATAGAACCTCCGGTTAAGCTTAAGGTTGATAAAGAAGAGATTCACTTGAAATTTGTCGATGCCAATCTCCGCTCAATTTTTCAAGCTTTGGGAAAACATGCTCGAGTGAATGTTCTCTTTGATGAACAATTCAGGGATATCACTTTTTCCATTGACCTTGTTGATATGATTTTTGAACAGGCTCTCAATTCGCTTTGTTTGGCCTCCAAGAATTTTTACAGGATTATAGATGAGAGAACAATTATTATTGCTCCTGACCTACCCCAAAAAAGAATTCAGTATGAGCTGAATGCAATCAAAACCTTCTATCTCTCCAATATCAGGGCTGAGGATATTCGCGTTTCTCTCACACAGATGCTTAGGACTCAATATAAAGCACCGAATATCATTGTTGATAAAAATATAAACACTGTCACCTTAAGGGATACTCCTGCTGTTATAGAATTGGCGGGAAAAATCATCAAGATTTGGGATAAGCCAAAGGGAGAGGTCATGATCGATTTGGAAATAATGGAAGTTTCTCGGGTGAGACTGAGACAGTTGGGTCTGGAGCTAGAACAGGGTTTAATAGGCTTCAGATACACTGGCTCTGAAGGATCTGGGGCGGATGAGCAAGGCTGGTTTAAACTGAAGGGCATAGATTTTTCCAAATCTGAACATTTTCAAGTCACTCTTCCTGGTGCTGTTGTACAGTTTTTGGAAGCAGATTCAGACACCAAGATAATCTCCCAACCCAGACTTCGGGGTATTGACGGGGAAGAAATAAAGTACGTGGTAGGAGATAAAATCCCTATTCCGCGAACCACATTTACTCCTATCGCAGCAGGAGGATACGCTCAGCAGCCTCTGACTTCCTTTCAGTACGAGGATGTCGGAATCGATGTCAAGATTACGCCCACGATTCATTTTGAGAAAGAAATCACCTTGGAATTAGATATAAAAATAAAATCCCTCGGCGGAGCCGGGTATGCCGATATTCCCATTATTGCCACAAGGGAAGTGAAGAATATAATCAGGCTTAAGGATGGGGAGACAAACCTGCTGGCTGGTTTGTTAAAGGATGAAGAGAGAAAAACCATAAGCGGCATAGCCGGGCTTAAGAACATCCCTATCCTGGGAAGACTTTTTTCCAGCACTGACCAGGTAATCCAGCAAACGGATGTCATCCTGACCATTACTCCCTATATTATCCGCACAGTTCCTATAAGCGAGGAAGATCTGAAACCTCTCTGGGTTGACCTTGGCGGAATTTCTCCTGCGGTAAGTGCAAGGCGTGGTCCGCCTGAGGAGGCGCTTGCTGAGCGAAGGACGAGGCGAAGAGCAGAGGTAGAGGATATGGCGAGAAGAAGGGAACAGAACCAGGTTTTCCTGACGCCGGCAAATTTTGAAGTTCCCCAGAATCGAGAATTTCGGGTTAGTGTCAATGCCAGAATTCAAGAGGATATCAGCAGCATGTCCTTGAACATAAGCTTCGATCCAGCGTCAGTGAAATTGAAAGAAGTCATTAAAAGAGAATTCCTTAACCGGCTTGGAAAAGATGTGCCCTTCTTGAAGAATATCGATAATTCCTCCGGAATCTGCACTATCGGATTTTCAAGTACTGATATTGGCGAAGGGATTAAAGGAACAGGAAGTATCGCCACGCTTATCTTTCAAGCTGTGAGTAAGGGTGAGAGCACAGTCCAGGTCACGAGTGTCTCGGCGAATAAGCCTACAGGCCAAACCCTGATGTTTGAGACAGGCCAAAGTCGTGTTGTTGTCAGGTAGGAGTCCGCATATCCCTCTCCAATAAAACTCTTCCATTTTATTGTCATCTGGTAGTCAGAATATCCGTATCTCATGACATGAACTGTTTAATATGTCCTGGACACTGTATTAACTTAAATTGACTTAGATCGGGGATTTGGCTAAAATTTTAGCCACCGGCGGTGTAGCTCAGGCGGTTAGAGCATGCGGCTCATATCCGCAGTGTCGGGGGTTCGAGTCCCTCCACCGCCACTTTGTATTTCTTGGGAAAAGCAGATAGAGAGCTTATTTCCAGGCGTGCATGCAGGTTTAGATCTTATTTCCAGGAATGCGTTAATGAATTTTAGCTCGGTCTTCAAAAGACGTCAGGCCTGAATAAAAACCATGAAGCAGAGTCAAATGATTTTAGAGAGAATTAGAAAAACCATCCAGGAATACAAGCTCCTCGAGAAAAAAGACAGGATTCTCATCGCCTACTCAGGAGGAGTTGATTCCACAGGTTTACTCAACCTGCTCCTTGAACTTCGAGAGGGATGGTCTTTTGAGCTTTTCCTGGGTCACTTTAACCACAAGCTTCGCCAGAAAGCAGATGAGGATGAAC
Organism: Candidatus Aminicenantota bacterium; assembly: GCA_030607635.1. Taxonomy (GTDB): domain Bacteria; phylum Acidobacteriota; class Aminicenantia; order Aminicenantales; family Aminicenantaceae; genus SOIV01. The sequence continues at coordinate 1,650 of JAUWJP010000078.1, read as the reverse complement.
AATTTGTCAAGCGCATGGCCCGGAAATATTCCCTTCCGATTTTTGTCGGCAGCAAAGATGTTCGCTCCTATGCGCGGGCAAAGAAGCTGAATATCGAGGAGGCAGGAAGAGAACTCAGGTATGATTTCTTAAAAAAAACTGCTCTTAAGATCGGGGGAGCCAAAATTGCCACTGGTCATACCATGACCGATCAGGCAGAAACTTTTATGATGCGGCTCATGAGGGGAAGCGGACTTCGAGGGCTGGCCGGTATCTTTCCCCTGGTGGAAGGTACGATTATCAGGCCCCTCATTCAGGTCGAGCGCCAGGATATCGAGGCATATCTTAAGAGGAAAGGGATAGAATTCCGGATCGACGAGAGCAATCTTGACCGGCGCTTCTTGCGAAACAGGATAAGGCTTGATCTTATTCCCTATATTCAAGAGAATTTTGAGCCTGAAATAGTATCCAGCTTGGGCAGGATAGCCTCCATCATCCGTGAAGAAGACAGTCTTTTGGAAAAAATAGCCCAAGAGAAAAAAAAAAAGGCGGTGTTGAAAAAAAATAATCAGATTTCTCTTGAGGTTAAACCTCTTTCCTCTCTTCCCCGGGCAATGGCAAGGCGGGTTGTCCGGGGTTTTATCTCTGAGTTAAGAGGAAACCTGAGAGAAATTTCTTTCGGAGATATTGAATCTGTTTTAAGTCTTAAGGAGAAGAAAGAATTCCCTTTAAGAAAAGATCATATTTTGCGAAGAGAGCAAGGTCAGATATTTCTGAAAAGCAAGGTTACTCCAAAGATAAGATATGAATACAGGTGGGAAGGGAAAGCGCCTCTTGAAATAAAAGAGCTTAAATTGAAGTTTGAAGGAAAAAAGATAAAAAGAGGGAAATCTCTCCCTTTTGATTTCGATGATCAAACCAGAGTATTCCTTGATCTGGGGAAATTGAAATTTCCCCTTCTGGTTCGAAACCGCAGTGAAGGAGACCGGTATCAGCCTTTAGGAGCCCCTGGTCAAAAGAAGCTCAAGGAAATAATGAGAGCTAAAGGTATTCCGTTATCAGAGAGAGAAAGACGGCCAGTTTTTCTCTCTGGAGACAAGATCATCTGGATTCTTGGACTTCCCGTCTCAGAAAAGTCTAAAGTCGAGAAGGGGACAAGCGATATTTTTGCGATAAAAAAGCTGTAAAAAGAAAAAATATCCCTCCCTTAGCTTAAAGACATTCCTCTCTCTTTATCTGTCTTATTTATTAATCTTATTTATTCCATAAAAAAATTGTTAGCCTCTTAAGGTGAGGAAGCTCATTTAACAAGGTTAAGGGTGTTCAGATAAATATCACCCTAAATCTCATCTTGAAAGGGCATTGAGAATGCGGGACATTATATGTATTAATATACTTGCTATGAATAAAAGTGATAAGCGCACATTCTTTATTTTATCGGGTGGAGGCTGGGTTCAGTGAGTCCTGGTGAGCTGCTTGCTTGGTTTTTACGAAGCGATGGACATCTTGCAACTATTTCAGAAAAGGTATACGATTAGATCAACTGGGACAGGACCAAGATTAATAAAGTTACGAAAAGGAAATACCTGTGAGCGAGGAAGGTAGCCCTTATTTCAGGGAAGAGTGGTTATCGTGCCTGGAGCGCGTATTTTTTCCGGAGCGAAGAAGATA
>JAUWJP010000028.1 GCA_030607635.1 Candidatus Aminicenantota bacterium | reverse complement strand
TCGAAGTCTTAGGACCTCAAGGAAAAATTTCAATTCGATAAGATGCTGAAATAATCAAAGCTGAAGGCCTTTTCGCCGATCCAGGTTTGATCGATGCCCATACGAATCTCTTTCTCGAACTTCCTAAGGAAGCGCCAAGAAGACCAGGTACTATGAGAACATCGGCCGCTGAACCTCGGCAAAAGGAGAAAGCCCAGCACCCTGATTTAATGGCTCTTAAGCTTTTAAAACCCAAAAAAACTGCCGTAGCAGGCCTGCACAAAATCGGGATCACAACTGTCCTGGTTGCACCCGAAAGAGGAATCTATGCCGGCCAAAGCGTTCTCTTGAATGTCAACGGAGAAAAAGCAGAACCGATGGTTATCAAAAGCCCTGTTGCTTTACATGTGAATTTTACGACCGCAAGGGGAACTTACCCTTCCAGCTTGATGGGAACAATGGCATTTCTCAGACAATCTTTTATGGATACTGGACATTACTCTTCCTACAAATCTCAATTTACAAAATCATCTCGAGGCCTTAAACGACCAGAATATAATCCTTTCTTAGAAGCTCTTTCGCCGTATGTAGTTAAAAAAAACCCTATCTTTTTTAATTGTGCCAACTTGGAAGACATCAAGCGTGCTCTTGGACTTATCAAGGAATTCAAGCTCAACGGCTTTCTCACCGGAGCAAATGAAGCCTGGAGAGTAGCCGATCTACTTATCAAGAATGCCAAAGTTCCACTTCTTGTCTCTCTCAATTTCAAGCCTCCATTCACAAGCATTTATGTCAATCAAGGTGAAGAACTAAAGAAAAAAGCAGAGGAAAAAATCTATCCTGCCAATGCTGCGAATCTCCATAAAAAGAGATTAACGTTTGCGCTTACCTCCCAGGGACTAAAAAAATCATCAGATATTCCAGAAAACGTCCAAAAAGCCATTAAAGCAGGCTTACCTAAGGAAGAAGCTCTCAAGGCTATGACTATTATCCCCGCCAAATTCTTGGGAGTGAGCAGCTTTCTGGGAAGCCTTGAACCTGGAAAAATCGCCAATATTGTTCTTGCTTCTGGTGAAATCTTCGATGAAAAGACCAAGGTGGAAAGAGTTTTTGTCGACGGTATATCCTTTGAAATTAAAAAGCCCCCCAAGGGAGAGAAGCCTACAAAAGTGAATATCGCTGGAAAATGGAGCGCCACAGTCTCTAGTCCCATGGGCGAGTTGGACTCGATCCTTGAAATCGAACAAGATGGAAACGAAATCAGTGGAAGCATCTCATCGAACATGGGCAAATGGGAAATAAGAGACGGGATTTTAAGCGGAAATGAACTCGCTTTATCTATTTCGGCTACAATAATGGGAGAAGCGATGGATATGGCTTTCAGCGGGACAGCAGAAAAGGACTCTATAGAAGGAACAATTACTGTCATGGAATGGAGTATGGAGCTGCAGGCAAAAAGAATCCCTGATGGGAAATTTTAAAGGAGAAAGAGCCATGAAGATAAAAACTGTTGGTTTCATTTTAGTCGTGAGTCTGGTGGTTTTTTCAAGCTTTTCCTTCGGACAGGATCTCCTGATAAAGAATGGCACCATACTGACGGTTACCAAAGGGAAAATACTAAAAGGAGACATTCTCATAATCAAAGGCATCATAAAGCAGATTGCAGAGAACATTAAAGGACCTAAAGGAGTAAGAATCATAGATGCATCAGGAAAATATGTTATTCCAGGTATAATCGATTCTCACACGCATATAGCCCTCACAGGAACAAATGAAAGCGCGGAAGCGATAACCGCCGAAGTCAAAATGCGGGATGTTCTCAATGCTGAAGACCGTTCCATCTATACGGCAATATCAGGTGGAGTGACGATGGTTCATACCATGCACGGCAGCGCCAACCCGATAGGAGGCGAGAACATCGTCATCAAGACGAAATGGGGAAAGACTTCGGAAGAGATGATCGTTCATGATGCTTACAGGACCTTAAAATTCGCCCTGGGTGAAAATCCCAAGAGGGCTAATTATCCTACAGTGGGAACTCCTCGCTATCCACAATCCCGCATGGGAGTGAATGCCATTATCCGCCGTGAGTTCCTAAAAGCGAAAAACTATATGGAACAGTGGGACCGGTATCTAAAAGCGAAAAAATCCAAAAAATCTACAAAGAATTTGATCGCGCCTCGAAAGGACTTAAGGATGGAGCAACTGGCAGACATGCTTCGCGGGAAAATGGTGGCCCGTTGTCACTCCTATAGAGCTGATGAAACCCTGGAATTCATTAACCTTTCTAAAGAATTTGGGTTCAAGATTGCCTGTTTCGAACATGCATGTGAAGCATTCAAAATAGCCAAGGAGCTCGCAGAGGAAAAAATTCGAATCTCCGTCTTTCTTGATAACTGGGCCTATAAAGTCGAAGCTTCTGAAGGGATTGCTTACAGTGCTGGTTACTGCACAAAAAATGGAGTCCTTGTTTCCATAAATTCTGACAGCGGAGAGAGAATCCGGCGGTTGTTCAACGATGCGGCAAAAGCCATGAAGTATGGCGGCCTTTCTGAGGAGGAAGCCCTGAAGCTAGTCACCATCAACCCGGCTATCCAGCTTGGTGTGGAAAAGATTGCCGGGAGCCTGGAAGTCGGAAAACATGGAGATATTGCCATCTTTAACGAACATCCTCTTAGCGCTTATACCCTTTGTGAAAAGACAATTATCGAGGGGGAGGTCTATTTTGATCGAGTTCAGTACCTAAAAGAGAGAGAAGAAATGGAGAAGAAAAAGAAACAAGAAGAGAAAAAGAAAGAGAAAAAGCGAGGGACAAAATGACCAAGAGAACCTTCGTCTTTGCTGTAATTCTCATCATCTGTACTTCCTTCTGTTTGACTCAAGAAAAAAGCCCGGGCGTTATTGCTATAAAAGGCGCGCACATCATCCCTGTTGTAGGTGAGGATATTACTGAAGGGACAATTCTTATAAAAGACGGGTTAATCGAAGCTGTGGGAAAGAACATTGATATTCCGCAAGGTGCGAAAATAATCGATGCCAATGGCCTTTTCGCCTATCCAGGCATGATCGATGGCTCATGTTATCTAGGGCTCCAAGAGATAAGCTCTATAAAGGCAACCGTTGATTACAGAGAAACAGGCAGAATCAATCCTCAGGCAAAAACCGTGGAAGCTCTGCGGCCTGACTCCATGCATATTCCTATCTCACGGTCAAACGGGATAACCGTGGCCCTTGTAGTTCCTTCTGGCGGCCTCATTTCAGGTCAGAGTGGTTTGATCAGGTTGGTCGGCTGGACTCCTGAAGAGATGATAATAAAAAGCTCAGTCGCCATGCATATCCAGTTTCCTTCCTTGCCTCGGGTAAGGAGCAGGAGAGATACACAACCTCGAGAGCAGGCTTCTAAACAGATTAGAGAATTGAAGGAAATCCTGAAACAAGCCCGCTATTATCAAAAAAGAAAAGATGCAGCCAAAAAAAACTTGGCACTCCATTTGCCTGAGTTTGATGAAAAATTAGAATTTCTTCTTCCTGTGGTTAATGGTGAACTCCCTGTCATGATTTCTGTTCACGCCGATAAAGACATAAAAGCAGCCATCAAATTCGTCAAAGATGAAAAGCTCAAAGCAATATTCTTGGGTGTTACTGATGGATGGAAGGTTGCTGAGGATATAAAAAAATCAGGCATTCCGGTTGTTTTCAGCTCTCTTAATTCAGTGCCTCCCAAATGGGAAGACGGCTATGATGCTTTTTACAGGAATCCTGGTGTACTGGCAAAAGCTGGCGTCAAATTTGCTTTTTCCTCAGGGAGTGCAAGCTTAGCCAAGGATTTACCCTATCATGCTGCAAAAGCCGCTGCCTTTGGCCTGGATACAAAAGAAGCACTCAAGGGAGTAACGATTTACCCGGCCCAGATATTCGGGGTGGATAAAATGATGGGGAGCCTGGAGAAGGGAAAGGTAGCTAACATTGTCCTTGCAGATGGAGACATACTGGAATTAAGAACCAACATCAAGCATGTCCTTATCGACGGAAAAGAGGTCGATATATCCAGCATATACACTGAACTTCTCGAAAAATTCAAGAAAAGATAGGAAAAAAAGTATGGTCGCGTCTCAACTTCTAATGAGCGTGGATTTCTCTGTATTATGTTTTTCTTGACAGTATGTTCTTTATTTATTATTAGATATCATTAAAAGGAGAAGGAGATATTATGAAAAACAAAATTTTCCGTTTAAGTATTCTCTTATTTTTGGGTTTGTTCTTTTTGGCCGGACTAAATTTTTCAGCTCAAAAAGGCAAACTCCTCAACTATGACGTATTAATAAAGAACGCAAGTGTGTTTGATGGATCTTTGAAACCTCCGTTTAAGGCAGATGTGGCTGTTAAGGACGGCATGATCGTTAAGGTAGGAAAGTCGATCAAAGGCTCAGCAGCTAAAGTGATAAACGGCAAAGGACTATATGTGACTCCTGGTTTCATCGACCTTCATACTCATGTCGATAGAGGAATGTATTTTGCGGAAAACAGAGCGTGTCTCAATTACTTAAAGCAAGGTGTGACGACAGTTATAGTCGGCCAATGTGGTACAAGTGCCTGGCCAATTTTCGAGAAAGCAGAAGACCTTATGAAGGTCTGGTCAGAAGAAGGAATCGGACCCAATGCAGCTCTGCTTATCGGACATGGACGAGTGCGGCAGATTGTTATGGGCATGGAAGAAAGAGAGCCCACGGCTGAGGAACTTGAAAAAATGAAAGCTCTCGTAAAGGAAGCCATGGAACAGGGAGCTTATGGTCTTTCTACTGGGTTGATTTATCGACCCGGCTCTTTCGGAAAAACAGATGAAGTAATTGAATTGGTAAAGGTTATCGCTCCCTACGGCGGAATATACCACACCCATGTCCGGAATGAGAGGGATAAGCTCCTTGAGGCAATAAAAGAGGCTATAGAAATTTCAGATAAATCAGGTGCTCCAGCCCATATATCGCATTTTAAGGTTATGGGAAAGAGCAACTGGGGTCTTGTCAAAGAAGCCTGCACCATCATAGAAGAAGCCCGTGCCAAGGGGATTAAGGTCACCGCTGACCAGTATCCTTATCAATTCTCAAACGGCTATCCATACAGGAGTCCAATTCCAAGATCAGCGTGGCTGGGAATTGAAGAAACAGAAGGCACTGAAAGAGTAGAAACCGAAAGGTTGACATCAGAGGATGTAGAAGCGATTTTTAACCATCTCAGAGATTCTCAGTTGATCGAACTCTATAAAAAAGTTACCCCTTATTATCCTGTCTCTAAACGCCATCTACAGTTTCTCAACGAAATTCCCAGAAATAGGCTGGTAAGGCTTGTTTCCAGGAGTTTAATCAGCTCCGGAAATTTCAGGGGTCCCGGCAATACAAAAGAAAGGAATATGTTTTTAGCGAGGATGGCAAATCCGGAAGAGGCACAGAAGATCCGAGAGCAGATCAGAGAGCACATAGATAACGTTACTGGCCCGGAAAATTTCATTGTTGGGATCTGTGTTGAGAAAAACCTTGAAGGAAAGTCTTTAAAACAAGTCGCGGCTATGAAAGGAAAATCCGTAGAAGATACAGCCATAGCACTGGAACTTATGGGAGCAAAGTGCATCCCTCTTCAGATGGGCGAAGAGGATATCGAGTATATCATGAAAAAAGACTATGTGGGCACAGGAAGTGATGGAACTGCTCCCCCTTATGGTATAGGACTCACCCATATCCGTTCTTATTCTACATTTCTCCATAAAATTAAAAAATATGCCCTTAAGCGAAAAAGCGTTTCTGTTTCCCATGTCATTCGATCCCAAACCTCGCTTCCGGCTAAAATCATGAACTGGGATGACAGAGGTTGGATAAAAAATGGATACAAAGCTGACATAGTTGTCCTTGATCTGAATAACATAAAAACCAGGACTTCTATTTCTAATCCCCATGCCTACAGTGAGGGAGTCAAATACCTGCTGATCAACGGTGAACTTGTTCTGGACGGAGGAAAATGGACCGGAAAGCTCCCCGGGAAAGTCATCAAGCTTAAAAAGTTAACATAAAGCCACTTACATCGTTCGTTTATGATGTTCTCATCACGGGCAATTAGCCAGTTAATATTTGCTTTTTTGCCAGAACAGATCTTTTGAAAACGTAAAAAACAGAAATAACGGCTCCAAGCACTCCAATAAGAAGAAAAGCCGAATTTATCCCAAACCTGTCTGAGAGAAACCCGGCTGCAAGGACGACGATTGCGCCGGTGGCCATCTGAACATTGGCAGCAAGGCTAAAAGCCTGAGCTTGATTTTTAGGCGAAACCTCATCTCCAACAAAGGATTGAAAACTCGGGTAGACAAGGAAAAGGAAAGCCCCAAAAAAGAATAAGCTCACCAGAGCCAGCTCTTTCACAGGAGCTATCCCCAGCATAAAAAGAAAGAATGTAGCACCGATAAATGCAGAAACAGAAATTTTCATCCGGCCTAAATGCCGGCTTAAAAACCCGAAGAAGTAAGTCATGACTGTTCCGATTCCTATCCATAAGGCAAGATAAAGACCGGTTTGTCCCAAAGGAATCTGAAATCTATGGTTGAGCAGGGAAGGAGCATAAAAAACAGTCGTTCCCCAGCATGCTCCCCCGAAAACAAATCCAGGGATATAGATCTTAATATTCTTCAGTGTCTCCATCCATGATGAAAAGTCAGGCTTGTGCACTTCATCTCCCCGTGTAGAAGTCTTTCTTACAGTCAAGAAGCTTATCGTGCCTAGAAAAAGCGCCACACCAGCCCAAACGAAGAGCGGTACTTTCCAGTTAAAGCTCTGAGCAAGATAGCCACAAGATATGAAGGCAAGAAAGACTCCAAGATTTCCTGATCCACTTTGGATGCCCATGGCAAAATCAATCCCCTGGCTTGGATGAGTTTTTGAGACCCAAGCTACCCCTACGGAGTGGTAAAAGCTGGTGAAAGCTCTCATTATTAGATAGATGAAAAGAAGAGAAGCAAAAGTAGAAGAAAATGTTATTAGGCAAAGCGTAATGCAAATTCCTAGGTAGCTGAATAAAAGCATAAACTTGTGTTCAACCTTGCCAGAAATATTAGCAATAATAATCTGGAAGAGGAAAGTAGCAAGGAGTCCAAGGTTTGACAAAATGCCGATATGAAAATATTTTTTGATGATAAACTGTTGGGTGTAGAGAAGAGGAAAGATCATCGGGACTGTGACAGTCGCAGCATCATTGAGAGCATGGAAAAGAGAAGCAGAGAAAAGAACCTTATTTTTCATCCCTCATAAAAGAAAGGGATTTATACTAAACATCCCCTGGTTTGTCAATTTTGGTGTCTTTGATAAGTAATCATCTCCATTTCCTTTATTAAAAAAGGTTTTAGGAAATAGCCTGACTCCCTTGCTTGGCGAAGGCTGTATAGGTAAAAAAACCGTGAGAAAGGCTGAGCGGGCATGGTTCCTCTTCGAAGGAGAGGAGAGCGAAGCCTTGGAAATAAATGGGGACAGGCCCCATTTTTTCCGGGGCAATAGCAACGCGTTTTTGAACCATATGGTCTGAGCCTTTTTTTCCAAATAAGTAGCCTGTCCCCTTTATTTCTGTTTATTTTCGCCTAAAAAGATGAACTCATAAAATTTGTATTGATTCCGTTTTACAAATTGAGTAATTTAGAGAAAACGATAAATAAATCATAAGGAGGCATGATGAGAGATAAATTTTCGAGAAGGGATTTTCTTAAAACGGGAATTGGCATAGGAGCAGCCTCGATGCTCGCAGCAGGAAAAAATTTAGCTGGAGAAGAGAAAAAAGTAGGAAAGATGTGTGTAGTATCCAGCAGGAATGGTTTAAGAACCACAGAGAAAGCCATGGAACTTCTCAAGCAAGGAAAAGATCCATTGGATGCAGTTATAGCCGGGGTTAACATTGTTGAAAGTGATCCCAATGACATGTCTGTAGGCTATGGAGGACTTCCTAATGAGGAAGGTGTTGTCGAGCTTGATTCTTCAGTCATGCATGGCCCCACTCATAATGGCGGCGCAGTGGCCAGCATTAGAACCATAAAGAATCCATCCAAGGTGGCCAAACTTGTCATGGAAAGAACTGACCATGCGCTTCTTGTCGGAAAAGGTGCCCTGAGATTTGCTAAATCTCACGGATTCAAGGAAGAAAACCTCCTCACAGACAGAGCAAGAGAGATCTGGCTTCGACGCAAGGAAATGCTCTCAGACAGGGATTTCTGGTTGGCGCCCAAACCTGAGAAGCTAGAGAAAGAATTGGAGTCCTATCTTAGCTCCTATGGAACTATCAACTGTTGTGCCATAGATGCTTCAGGAAATCTTGCAGGTGTGACAACCACAAGCGGGCACTTCTTTAAAATACCGGGAAGGGTAGGGGATTCGCCGATTATAGGAGCAGGCCTTTACGTTGATAACGATGTCGGAGCAGCAGGATCAACAGGAAGAGGAGAAGCCAATATCCTTAACTGCGGAAGCTTCCAGGTGGTAAATTTCATGAGCAGAGCTTTTTCTCCAGAAGAAGCATGTCTCAAATCATTAGAACAAATTGCTGACAAGTCAAAGCTTCTTCCTCACCTTTTAAACGAAAAAGGCCTTGCTCGATTTGGCCTCAACTTTTATGCCGTCAACAAAAAGGGTGAATATGGAGGAGCGTCCATGTGGAGCGGCCGAAACTTTGCTGTCCACGACGGGAAGGAAAATAAATTAAGACCTATTGCTTATCTTTATAAAAAAAAGAGCTAAATATTAACCTGATTTATTCATAAATTAAAAGATATTATCTCTTCTTTTGCCCCCGCATATTAGACAGTCTCAATCAGGGAATTATTAACTTCGTCAATGTTCCTCTAAAACAATCTAGGGCTTTTTGCTATTCCTTTATTATCAGCTATTTACTTTGTAAATCAATCACTTAGATGAAATCCTGTTATGAATGGTTATAGCAAATTATAGCTGTCTTGGTCATAATTTGGTCATAATTGTATAAGAAAAAATTATTTATCGGGCAGTAATTTATTCAAGTCCTCAAAAAGTTTTTCAAACCTATCTAACGCATTACCAAGATCTGGTAGCTCGGATGTTAATTCTGTCGTATTTTCTATTAAATATAACGCTGGTTCATAATGGTCAAATTCTGGTATTTCAAGCGGCATTATACCGAACTTGTCTTCTACTTCCTTCAATACCCTTATTGGTGCATCTTTAGGCTTTTGCACAGGGAGCTTTCGGTTTCCAGTTAGATTGTAGCATTTATTTACTAAAGTAATAAAATTGGGCCTGCCAATAAGATCTTCTATATCAGCTTCATTCTGATCGACAAACATCTCAGCGCTAAATACGCGACCTTGTTTAAGCAGCTTTGATTGTTTGAGTTCTCGAACCCTTTTTTTGGTTCCTTCATGGAAGTCTGTAAAAATAGCTATATTTAGTTTGGCGCCGCTGAATAATGCAAGAAAGCTTACAATCTTATCTACACCACCACAAGGAGTGATTGTCCATCGATGATCCAGAAATGTCCTTTCTTGTTTTTTAAGTTTATTTGAAAACCATTTTAAATACAGGATATCTGATGGTCCTTCAACAAGCAGTGTATGTTTGCCAACAAATAGAGTTTGAGTAATGTCATACCCAAGGGCACCTTGTAATGGAAAAAGGGTATCTTTGTCTGTGCTTAGGACTTTATCTCCAACTTTAGTTCCTTTGATGCTTTCTTTTATCACTACATCCTCAACGGTTCTAACACTAAGTAGATTCTCGGCGTCGACCAGGAATGGAGAATGGGTAGTATAAATAACTTGATGGTTTGGCTTTAATCTTTTATCAATGTATCTAAGTAGATCTGCTTGAGCCCGAGCATGTAAATTTAGTGCAGGATCATCAAGTAATATAATTAGATTTTCTCCATAAATTTTCTTAACTTGAGAAAACCATACTAAAAAAGAAAAGAACCAAACGAATCCTCTACTATGTTCATCAAAATTTACCGTAACCTCATGTCGTGTATTTTCTATTAGCGTTTGAAATATATATCCCTCATTAAAAGGAGGGAGGTCTTCAGGTCTTGCATGATCAAAGCGAAATTGGACTTTAAGATTTTTGTTTTGACTCCAATAATTAAAAATCTCTTTTGTGAGTCGAGTTGATACTGCCTCTAATTCAGCAATTAGTTCTTCAGATTTACCTGTACTATCTATATCATTTAAATCAGTTTGTGCAAGATCAAGTAGTGCAAGAAAAATCCTCTCAGATTTTTTAGGTTTATTAATATCCATTTTATTTCTCAATTCATTTATAGCTATCTTGCCGGGCATATTTTGATATTCTCCAAAATAAAGAAACGTTGGCAATTGTCTCCCTAATGTTTCAATTGCTTTATTTGAAGAACCCTCTTCGGGAAAGTCTTCTTTTAATTTATTCAATAAGTTATTCTGATTTGCTGAAGGTGATTCAATTGAACTAAGTTTGTTAATCAGCTCTTCAATTGTTTCTGAATTTTTGAGATCCTCGAGCTCGCTGGCTTCAAGTTCTGCAGATTTAATATAATGCGAAACAATTCGTTTCTCATCAAGTTCTAATTCCCAATAACTTGTATTGTCATATCCTTTAGTAATTTCTAATGTTTTATTTTTTAATGCTTTTTTGCCAAGTTCTTCCTCAATAAAATTTATATCTTCATCTTCAAGCTCCCATATTGTTGTTAGAACATTATCAGGGTTTGTCTCACGTCTTTCTCTATACTCTGAATACTTACGCCTTGGATATTCCATAAGATCATCAAAATTACTTTCTTCTTGAATAACAGGTTTAAGTTTATAAAGAGCCTGAAGAAGTGCAGTTTTGCCAGCTTCATTTTTTCCCACAAGACAAGTAACGGGATCTATTGAAAACTCGGTTGAGTCCTCAATGCATTTGAAATTTTCTATCTTTACTGATTTTAAGATCATTTTTATTACCCTCCCTCGCTTTTTTTAAAATATAAAAAAAGCAAAATTAATATAAGGTTTGATCTCCATTAAGTCAAGTCAAAGGCAAATCTTTGAAAGAATTAGCATTGATGGACTTGAAAAAAATCGATGCTTTCTTGAAAGAAGAAGAGGACAAGAAATGAAAGACGAAAAAAACAACGACGAATCTATCGAAGATAAAGACTTCGGCTTACATCCGGCAGAATATGAAGCAGAAATCGTAGAGATTGAACGTCAACGAAAATCGAAACTGCCGGTCTTTGAAAAAGACGTACTGATACAGACTAGAAACATCAATCTTGAAAGGATAGACGATGAATAAAAATACAGCTA
>JAUWJP010000081.1 GCA_030607635.1 Candidatus Aminicenantota bacterium | reverse complement strand
TCAACTCAACTTTTATCCTGAGTGACATGAATCAGCCTCTTGGCCAGGCTGTGGGAAATTCTCTTGAAGTCAGAGAGGTCCTGGAAGTCCTCAAAGGAAAAGGTCCTTTAGACGTTCTGAAGCTCGCATTAGAGTTAGGAACAGAAATACTCCTTTTAGCCAAAAAGTCCTTAAACAGAATAGAAGCAAAAAGAGACCTTAAGGATAAGATTATTAAAGGCGAAGCTCTCGAAAAGTTTAAACAAATTATTGAAGCTCAAAAGGGAAATCCTCGAATTATTGATGATTATTCTTTGCTTCCTCAAGCTAAAAATAGGATGAAAATCCTCTCCCCAAACAGGGGCTTCATTCATAAGATAATGATGAAACAAATCCGCTCCGTTTGCCTTGAATTGGAAGCAGGAAGTAAAAAACCCGCAGATTCAAGTGATCATGGACCTGGTCTTTTAATCTTCAAGAAAATTGGTGAAAAAGTAGAAAAAGGGGAAACTCTGGCCGAGGTTCATTTTAACAAGGTCAAAAATATCTCCTCGTTTGAGAAAGAATCCCAAGGAGCTTTTATTATCTCTGAGAAACCTCCAGATTTCTGGCCGTTTATTATTGAAAGAATCTGAGCAAAAGTGTAGTTTAAGAAGGAAACAATCTTTTGGCTTTTTAGTTAGAAAAAAAATATCTTATATGTTAGACTGCTTTCTGTTTTAACCTAGCGAAAGAACGCGCAAATGGAAGAACACAAACCTTACGTACCGGATATAACTCCCTATAAAGATATTACTCTAAAAGCCGTTATTATCGGAGCAATATTCGGTGTCATTTTTGGCTCTGCCAACGCTTATCTAGGATTAAGGGTCGGGCTTACAATATCCACGGCCATTCCCCTGGCCGTTATTTCTGTAGCCGTATTCAGAGTATTAAGTCCGATCCTCGGAAAAAGCACAATCTTGGATTGTAATATAGCCCAGACTACAGGGTCGGCCAGTTCTTCGTTGGCTTCGGGACTCATTTTTACTATACCTGCCCTCTTTCTCTGGGGCTTCAATCCAAGCCTATGCAAAATCGGCACCTTAGCCCTCCTTGGAGGAATCCTGGGAGTGCTCTTTATGATTCCCTTGAGGAGAGCGCTGATTGTAAAGGAGCATGCAGTTCTCCCCTACCCGGAAGGGACTGCAGCTGCTCAAGTCCTGATCTCAGCCGATGCGGGAGGGGCAAAAGCCAAAAATGTATTTCTTGGTTTGGGAGTAGGCGCTTTTTTCAAGGCCCTTGTTGAAATTTTGAAACTCTGGCCCGAAAAAATCTATCTTAAGATTCCGGTCTTGAAAAAAGCTCTGCTTGGCATGGAACCCACACCTGCCCTTTTGGGTGTGGGCTTCATCCTGGGACCTCGAATTGCAGGGATAATGGTGGCTGGCGGGCTTCTCTCCTGGATTGGAATCATTCCCTTGATTTCCTACTTCGGGGAAAACCTGAGTATGCCCTTGCTTCCTGAAACAGACCTGCCCATAGCTCAGATGTCTGCAGAAGAAATCTGGAAAAACTACATTAAGTTTATAGGAGCAGGTGCAGTAGCTGTGGGCGGAATCATCGCTGTCTCCAAATCTTTGCCCACAATGTTCAGTGCTCTGAAAATAGGCATTAAAGACTTCAGCCTCAGCAGACAAAATGCTCAATTCCAGAAGAAAAGGACTGATACCGACCTTCCCATTACTGTTCTTGGCCTTGGAACTCTTGCAGTAATAATCATAATAATACTCGCTCCCCAAATCCTCGGCATCAGCACAACCTTTCTGGTGCGGCTTATAGCTTCGGTCTGCATCGTCATTTTCGCCTTCTGCTTTGTGACAGTCTCATCCAGAATCGTGGGCATGATAGGTGTATCCTCAAATCCCACATCTGGGATGACTATTGTGACTCTCCTCGGGACAAGCCTTTTGTTTTTAGCCCTGGGATGGACGGATATTTTAGGGATGGCAACAGCCCTTACTGTAGGGACGGTAGTTTGTGTCGCCGCTTCCATCGCTGGCGACATTTCCCAGGATCTTAAGGCTGGCTATATAATCGGAGCTACACCTAAAAGACAGCAGAGTTCAGAATTGATAGGGGTATTAGCATCAGCTTTTGCTATAGCCGGAGCGGTCTGGCTTCTGGGAGAAGCCTTTTCTTTCGGAACAACAGCTCTCCCTGCTCCTCAAGCCACCTTAATGAAAACTGTTGTCGAAGGAGTACTTGGCGGCGACCTTCCCTGGGGACTTGTTTTGGTTGGAGGAGCTTTTGCGATCGTAGCCGAGCTTCTCGGGGTTCCTTCTCTTCCGTTTGCTGTAGGTATATACCTTCCTCTTTCTACTATGACTCCAGTCTTTGTGGGAGGAGCTGTTAGACATTTTATCGAGAAAAAAGCCGGCAATAATGAAAAGCTTAAGGCCACAAGAAAAGAGAAAGGAGTCCTTCTAGGTTCAGGCTTTATTGCCGGAGAAGGAATCCTCATGGTTTTTGTCGCCATATACGCCTATTTCGCTAAAGCAACGCCTAAAGGAATTGGCCTTGTCTGGCCAGGAAATGTTGGTGATTTCGTAGCCTTGGCAGCTTTTATTGGTCTGGTGGCCTATCTCGTTGTGAAAAGTTATAAAAAGTAAAACTTCTTCTCTGTTTCTTGCCTAGCCTGGCTTGTGACTCTAATCTGTATTGCAAAATTTAACAATATATTTTATTTTTGATAGGATTGTAATTTTAATGGAGATGAGATGAACTCTCTAATTGTAGCTTTCATCCTCATTCTATGGCTCATCCTGGGCTACAAGATATACGGGAGTTTTATCGAAAAAAAGGTTGTTCAAGCTGACAATTCCCGTCTTACTCCAGCCAGAGAATTGAGAGATGGAATCGACTACACTCCTTCAAAAAAGTCTCTTCTTTTTGGTCATCATTTCTCCTCGATTGCGGGAGCAGGACCTATCCTGGGACCTCTGCTTGGAGTCTTGTATTTCGGCTGGCTCGGCGCTCTCCTTTGGGTAGCTCTCGGCAGCATTTTCCTGGGCGCAGTTCATGATTACACATCACTTATGACATCTGTCCAGAACAAGGGCACCTCTTTAGCCGATATCTCGGAAAAAACTCTGGGTCTGCGAGCAAAGATAATATTTTCTATCTTTCTTTGGTTAGCCCTTGCCCTGGTCATAGCCGTCTTCGCTGTCGTTGCTTCTAGGACGCTTGTTTCTCAACCAGAAATAGTCATTCCCACCTTTGGACTGGTATTCATTGCCATTATCTTCGGTTGGTTGATATATAAAAAGGGCATCAATATTGTCGCCGGAACTATTCTCTCTCTCCTTTTCCTTTTTCTCCTTATTTACGTTGGCAGTATGGTGCCAATAATTCTTCCCGCTCAGATAATCGGGATGTCCAGCCAGAATTTCTGGTTCTATATTCTGATCATTTATAGCCTCTTCGCCTCCTCCCTCCCCGTCTGGTTTCTTCTCCAGCCTCGGGATTATATAAGCACCTGGATTCTCTTTCTAGGGCTCGGGTTAGGCTATCTTGGTCTAATCCTTATGCGTCCTTCCCTGAATGCTCCTGCTTTCGTTTCTTTCCTGAGCAAAAGCGACAAACCCTGGGAAGGCGGTCCCCTCTGGCCCATGCTCTTTGTCATCATTGCTTGCGGCGCCATTTCTGGCTTCCACTCCGTGGTTGCCAGCGGAACAACAGCCAAGCAATTACCAGATGAAGCCAGCGGAAAATTGATTGGATTCGGCGGCATGGTCACAGAAGCTGCTCTAGCAGGTCTTGTAATATTCATTGCCGCAAGTGCTCTGATCTGGGATACTTCAGGGGCAGAAAGTCAGTTTGGTTTTCAGTACCTAATGACATCAGTAGGAGATCCGATCAGGGCTTTTGCCACAGGATACGGAAGGCTCGTCTCTTCTCTTCCCGGTCTTACCCTGGTCATAGGTTCTTTCTTTGCTATGGTCATGCTCAATGCTTTTGTCCTTACAACCCTTGATACTGGAACAAGGCTCGGCCGGTTTATAACAACAGAACTTTTGGGAAAAAAGGTGCCTGTTCTTAACAACAGGTGGATAGCATCTCTCGTTGTTCTTGTATTTGCAGCGATCCTGGGAGGAACTGAAGGTTATAAAGTTATCTGGCCCGTCTTTGGTGCCTCAAATAAGCTCGTAGCAGCCCTGGCATTAATCGTTGTCTCTTCCTACATGGTAGCTACAAAGAGACCCAAAAAATTTACAGTTTATCCGGCTATCTTCATGCTGGTTACCACCCTCGGCGCTCTTAGTTACCAGGGATATCACTTTTTCCAGTCAAAAAGATATCTTTTAGGATGCCTCAGTCTTATCCTCATAGCTCTGGCATCTATCATTGTTTATGATGCCCGAGCCATTCTGTTCACAAAAGATAGAAGGGCTAAATAGCATAGGCAATAAAGAAAAACTGCAGGGGCCTGATTTATCTGTAGGAGTTTGATTCATCGGTTCTCTTCCGTCTGGTGTGGGTCATGATCAGAAAATATGTTACCCAGACAATCTGGAAGAGAACTATTAAAACTAACGTCTGAAATAGTTGAACAGTCAGCTCAACGGATTCCCGGTTCATGGAAGGGGAGTAATTTTGAAAACAACTCCTTTTGGATCAGGGCAGCATAAGGTTTCTGTCTCAGAAATCCAATCATCATGAGGAAGTTCATCTTCCCTCTGTTTGGTAGTTAAAAAGGGAAAGATACTATTTAAAGCATAAACACAAACTTTCTTCCTCTCGGGTATTTCAATCGTCCCTTCACCCCTGATGAAAAAGATGTCTCCTACTTTATGTTTCGCTCCGCACCGTTCTTTAACTCCCACCACTTCTACTTTTAACTCTTTCATGCTTCCTCCTTTCTTTGTTCAAATGTAAATATATATGTCATGCAGAAAAAAATAAAATAAACACGTTGACAAAGCAAAAAAATCTATCGTAAAATTAATTTGTAGTCAATCCTGGAAACAAGGAGGTTATGATGCGTTTAAGCGCTGAACCTAATGTGGTTCCTTTGTGTGATGTCCTATTGGTCCTGCTCATTATTTTCATGGTTATAACGCCAATGGTACAAAAGGGAGTGGACGTGAAACTGCCTGACACAACAACAGAACAGTCATCAGCACCTGCAGGTGTTATCGTTATGACTTTACATAACAACATGAAGGTGGATATTAACCAAAGATATATGGAGTTTGATCTTGTCCAGAATGAACTAAGAGCTATCTACGCCCCCCGCCAGGATAAGACAATATTCATCAGAGCTGACGCAAGAATTCCTTACAGCAGAGTCATTGAGATCATGGACATAGCTAGAGGAGCAGGAGTCGAAGTCTTGGGGATAATCCCTGAATATTTCACAGAAGAAGAAACAGAAAACTTATAAAAAAACATTACTTCTCCCTCCTGGTAAATATCAAATGAAAAAAATAATACTTACTTTTTTATGCTTCATTATTCTCCCTTTTATCTCTGTCTATGGGAAATTAGAATTACTCGGACCTCTGAGCAAAGAAGAAATCTTAGAGAATTTTCCTGACTGGCAAGTGGAAGTTGCTTCTTATGTTCCAGACCAGGAAGTGATCGAAAAGCTGCAATCAATTCCATCCGAAATCAAAATAGAAATCTTTCTGGGAACCTGGTGCCCTGACACCAAAAGAAATGTAAGCGCTTATTTCAAGATTATGGATATGGTAGATAATCCTTTTATCATGACATCCTATATCGGTATCCCCAGGAATAATGATTCTCGAAAGCCATTTATCGAAGGAAAAAACATCATGAAAGTTCCAACCTTTATTATATTAATCAATGATGAAGAAAAAGGAAGAATAATCGAGAACCCTACTAAATCTGTCGAAGAAGACGTTTTAGATATTATTATTAAGTAAAATCCGCAAATACAATAAACAAGTACGGGCTTGATAAATCAAATCCCTATAAAGAAATACTTATTTTATGGATCCTATAACTTCTCGTGAGATGACCATGCGCTGAATTTCGTTTGTGCCTTCATAAATCTGAAGCAGCTTGGCATCTCTCATTAATTTTTCCACAGGATAATCTTTCATGTATCCGTATCCGCCTAAAATCTGGAGGGCCTCAGTGGTTACCCGCATGGCAACGTCTGACCCGTAAGCTTTAGCCATAGCTGATTCTTTACCGCAAGGCTTTCCTTCGTCCAGAAGCCAGGCTGCATGCCAGACAAGATGGCGGGCAGCGTTTATCTCCATCGCCATCTGGGCTATTTGAAAAGCTATATGTTGAAAAAGAGCAATAGGTTTTCCAAACTGAATTCTCGTTTTTGCATATTCAGTCGCATACTGAAGAGCGGCTCTTGCCACCCCTACTCCTGCAGCTCCTACAGGAGCTCTCGTTTTATCCAAAGTCTTCATGGCTATGATGAAGCCTATCCCTTCTTTTCCTAAAAGATTTTCCTCTGGAACCTTGACATCCTCAAAAATGACCTCAGCTGTGTTAGAAGCTCTTTGTCCCATCTTATCTTCCACTTTTCCTATAGTTAATCCAGGAGTTTCGCGGGGAACAATGAAAGCGCTGATTCCGCGCATTCCTTTGTCAGGATTTGAATTGGCAAATACAACATATAGACTGGCTATTCCCGCGTTGGATATAAAACACTTAGAGCCGTTGATAACATACTCAGAGCCAACTTTTTTCGCTGTGGTCTTAAGAGCACCTGCATCAGAACCAGCTTCCCTCTCGGTAAGACAAAAAGAGGCAAAAGACATTTTTTCAGTATGAGGTGTTAGAAATTTCTTTTTCTGTTCATCAGTGCCAAAAAGAATAATCGGTGTGTAAGCCAAAGCATTGACCATCATCGTTGTGTACATCCCAACGCAACCAGCAGCAAGTTCTTCACTTACGACAACTGTATCAACATCGTTTAACTCCTCTCCTCCGTATTTTTTTGGGATTTTGCAGGTAAGAAACCCAACTTCGAAGGCTTTTTTCATGATATCTTCAGGAAATTCTTCTTCTTTATCATATTTTGCAGCGTTGGGTTTCATTTCTTTTTCGGCAAATTCTCGAGCCATAGCCTGAAGAGCTTCCTGCTCCTCTGTCAAACTAAAGCCAATCACTCTCGCCTCCTTATTTTTTCTTAGTGTCGATAATATCGAAGGATCACAACTGTCATCAAGCTTTATACTGGAAACCTTTTCTTATGTCAATTTTTCGTCACTTCCAAACAAAATCTTTTCCCGGGCCATAACAAAAACAGGATTTTTTATCCTTAAAATATTCTCCACAATATCTTGAGAACGAATATTTTTATGTGGAGAGTGCTTCAAATAAAGAAAAAGTTTTTCCCTCTTCCCAT
>JAUWJP010000148.1 GCA_030607635.1 Candidatus Aminicenantota bacterium | reverse complement strand
TCTTTTCCCTGACAGTTGCCTCTCTTCCCACAGCTTTGATAGGCTACTTTTTCCACGATTTTTTTGAATCACTTTTTTCCTCTTTAAGGGTTGTTGGCGTAGCACTGCTTATCACTGCCTGCTTTCTTCTCCTGACCAGGTTCGCCAGAGAGAAAAAAAAGAAAGATATTGCTCATCCCTTGATCATCGGCATTCTCCAGGGCTTGGCCATTATCCCGGGCTTCTCTCGTTCTGGATTGACCATAGGAGGAGCTCTCCTTCTTGGCTGGAAGAGAAGAGAAGCTGCTCAATTTTCTTTTCTCCTTTCCATCCCAGCCATTTTGGGAGCTTCCCTTTTTGAGCTTCAAAAGATTGACTCGAACACTGAACCCTGGTTTCCTTTGATAACCGGAATCCTCGTTGCCGCCTTTTTTGGCTTTATTGCCTTGACTCTTTTGGTTAGATTAATCAATAAAGGAAAATTTCATTCTTTTTCCTATTATTGCCTTTTGGTAGGCCTTGCAGCTCTCATCTTATCCTTTCTCACATAGAATGAGTAACTTAACTGCTTTTTTTAAAGGAGATTAAAATGGATATTCGAGCAGTTATAATGGCTGGGGGTGCCGGCACTCGATTCTGGCCGTTGAGCCGAAAGAAAAACCCGAAGCAGTTTCTTCCGATTGTCAGCGACAAAACAATGATCGAAGAAACAGTCCATCGTCTTCTGGCAAAGGTTCCCTCGAACAATATCTACACTATTGCTAACTTTGCCCAGACCCAAGTTATAAGAAGTCTCCTTCCAGATCTTCCCCAAGAGAATCTTCTTGTAGAACCCACGGGAAAAAACACAGCTCCTTCTTTGATGCTGGCTACAGCCTGGATTTATCTCCAGAATCCCAAGGCAGT
Organism: Candidatus Aminicenantota bacterium; assembly: GCA_030607635.1. Lineage (GTDB taxonomy): Bacteria > Acidobacteriota > Aminicenantia > Aminicenantales > Aminicenantaceae > SOIV01. The sequence continues at coordinate 4,135 of JAUWJP010000148.1, read as the reverse complement.
GCTGGCTGCCTTGCCCGCTGACCATCTTATAAAGGACGCTCCTCTTTTCCTGAGAAAGCTCGACGCTGGAGCCACAGCAGCCGCTAAAGGAGAAAACCTCATCACTTTTGGAATTCCTCCCGCATATCCGGAGACTGGATACGACTATATCCGATTTTCCCCTGAAAAGCCTCTCCACTTCCTGGATGAGCCCTTTTTTCCCGTCCAGGAATTCAAGGAAAAACCTGAATATGAGCAAGCCAAGAATTTTTTAGAAGAGGGAAACTATTTCTGGAACTCAGGAATGTTTCTCTGGCGGGCAGATATTTTCGTCCAAAAGCTTGAAAAACACGCACCTTCTATGTTTATTTATTGGCAGAAGATTCTTGATGCTCTAAAAAATAAGGACGAGACCCAGATCGCCTCTATCTTTGAGGAAATTCCTTCAATATCCATAGACCATGCTCTGCTGGAAAAAGCAGAGGGTGTGTTAATGGCCATAGGAAATTTTGGCTGGTCTGATGTGGGAGCGTGGTCCTCATTAGCGGACATATGGCCGCGAGACAAAGAGGGCAATACCCTTAGAGGGGAAAGCATTATTCTTGATTCCCAAAATTGCCTTCTTTATAATCCCCACAAATTAACAGCCCTTATCGGAGTTAAGGATATCATTGTTGTGGATACTCAAGATGCCCTTCTCATTACCCACAAGAACATGGCTCAGAAAGTGAAAGACATCGTCGAGAAAATAAAACAAAAAGGCAAAGTTAAATATTTATAAAAGATGTCCTCGCCATGATAGATTTAAAAAAGCATTAGACCACGCAAGAAAGATAACTTTATGCCGCCTTTATGGAAAGAAAAGACTGAAATATTTTTAGTTGCCGGTTTTCTTTTTGGGCTTAAGGGGAGGAATTTGGATATCGATAACGTTAACTTCCCCCAGGGCAGTGAGAGGCTTGTCAAAGTCCTCCTTTTTCCCCACAACTAAAATTTGAACTTTATCTGGACGGAGGTATTTCTTTGCCACTCGCAGAACATCTTCTTTTGTGACTTTTTCCACTCCTTTCTTAACCCTGTCCATAAAATCCAGGGGATAACCGAAAAAAACATAGGTCATCAAACGATTTACTATTTTTGCCCGGCTGTCAAAATTAAAGACAAAAGAATTCAGGTATTCATCCTTGGCTCTGGCTAGCTCTGCACTACTGACTTCCTCCTCTCTAATTCGTTTTAGTTCTTTGAGCATTAATTCTATGGCATAGACGGTGGATTCTGATTTGGTTTGAGCTTCGCACCTAAAAACTCCGGGAACCTGATAATTTGCTCCATAATATCCCCAAACACTATAAGCAAGTCCTTCATCCGTTCTTATTTTCTTGAACATTCGGTCCCAGGAAAGAATGCTGTTGATCACACTCAAAGCTGGGTAATCAGGGTTGTCCCTCAGACCGCCTATGTGGCCGAGCATGATGTTAGATTGGTTAACATCTGGCTTATTAATATAATTTATTGTGTATTTATACTCATAACTGACCTTAGGCAGAGCAGGGACTTCAACCTTGGCTGCTTTCCATTTTCCCAGAGCTTTTTTTATCTTAGCCGCCATATCCTTTGGGCTGAAATCTCCCCATACTGCCATAATGGTGTTATTCGGAAAGAAATACTTGTTGTAAAAATCAACAATATCCTGCCTTGTTAAAGCCTCAATAGTGGCGTATTCTGGATGACGGGCATAGGGACTGTCTTTGCCGTAGATTAATTTTTGAAACTCCCGGTATGCTATCTGACCTACTTCATCATTCCGCCGAGAGATAGCTGTCTTTTCCCGGATTTTTGCCAAGTAGATCTTGTCCTCTTGAAAGGCAGGATTCATCAAGATATCTGCCAGGATTTCTAAAGCTCTATCTATATCTTCCTTTAGAACAGAAACCGTTATGTATCCTGAAGTCAAACCGATGCCTGTTGAAACATAGGCTGCCATGGTCTCCAATTCCTTATCGATTTCGTCCCCTGTCATGGACGTAGTCCCTCCAGTGCGTAATACTCTCCCTGTAATAGAAGCTAGTCCGATTTTAGAGGCTGATTCAAGAACAGAGCCCAGGCGCACCATTGCCCGCATGTCTATGGTCGGATACTCATGATCCTCGACTAAAAACAGCTCTAGTCCGTTTTTGAGCTCAACTCTTTCCACTTTCGGCATCTTGATAGGATTCAGCGGGGGAAAGATAAACTTATCCTTAGGGCTCTTCTGAGCATATACAGAAGACCCGCAAAAAAGAATCGAAAGAAATGAAGCAAGAAAAAGTGTAATTAATTTTCGCTGTAGTTTCATTGTCCTTTCCTTCCTATGGAAATAGTTTATTATACTCATATTCTCTTTCCCGAGGTTTATTTTTCAGGGGCAATCTCACCGATTGTCCTCTGTTTCTTGATTAGGTATTTGTTGGCAACATGCTTGACGTCCTCTGGAGTAACAGCTCTGATCTGTTCTATTTGGTCAAAGGCTGCAGCCCAACCTCCAAGCACAACCTCAGCATAAGTCAGCAACCCTGCCATGCTTGAATTCGACTTCATTTCATTCAGCAAGCTTTTAACAGTACCTCTTTTAAATTTAGTTAATTCCTCCGGGGTTACCAGTTCCTTTTTCACTTTTTCAATTTCTTCATCGATCAGTTCCAAACACTCAGCAGAGGTATGACCCCTGGAAGGGATAACATAGAAGGCTATGAGATTTGAATATTTCTCACCTGGAAATCCATTGAAGCTCATTACATTAACAGCTACCTTTTTATCTTTTACAAGAAGCTCGTAGAGCCTTGAAGAACGCCCCTGACCCAAAATATTGGCCAAAGCCTCCAAAGGAATATTATCCTTATGGCGATAGTTCGGACGGTGATAGCCAATAATAATCCTTGGCTGGGATTTTGCCTCGATGATAACCCGCCGCTCTCCCCACTGCTCAGGCTCTTTTGTCCTGACAGGCTCCGGCTTGGGGCCACTGGGGATACGGCCAAAATAGACTTCGGCCATTTTGAAGACCTCTTCCGCCTCAACATCTCCAACAATCCCCACTGTCAGATTGCTCGGGCCATAGAACTTCTTGAAGTATTGCTCTACATCTCGCCGTGTGATATTTTCCAGATCTGACATATGACCGACAACTGAATGTCCGTAGGGATGGGCTTTAAAGGCGGTTGCAAAAAAATCTTCAAACATTCTCCCTGTTGGCCGAGTCTCTACGCCGAGTCTTCTCTCCTCCATAACAACATCTCTTTCTTTGAAAAACTCACGAAAAACAGGATTGAAAAAACGATCTGACATCATGGCCATCCAGAATTCCGCCTTGTTTGAAGGCAGGCTGTCTATGTATTGCGTAGCATCATTACTGGTGTAGGCATTGATTATGCGATCTCCTTCTTTCATTAACATATTGTCGGCTTCACTGGTAACAACATATTCCTTGGCTTTCTTGCGAAGAGCCTCGAATTTCCTTTCCATTTCTTTAAGTTTCTTGGTATCCGGCTTGGCCGTGGCCTTTTCTATTTTGATCTTGTCAAAAAGGGCATCCAATTCTACGAGCATCTTTTTTTCTGCCTCGTAGTCTTTTGTTCCCACAATCTTTGTACCTTTGAAAGCCATGTGTTCCAAAAGGTGGGAGATGCCTGTTATCCCGTAGGACTCATTGGCACTTCCCACGTCAGCATAGATATGAAAGGATACAACAGGAGCTTCGTGACGTTCGAGAACTATGAATTTCATGCCGCTTTTCAAGGTATGGACTTTTACCCGGCTTTTGACAGCATCAAAAGTCTGAGCAACAAGAGAAAGATTCAAGACTATAATGATAGCCAGAAAGAGGACCAGTTTCAGATAAAGTCTTTTTTTTAGATTCATGCTTTTAGCCTCCTTAACTTGTATTTTGGACAAGATTGTCTTCGATCTCTTATATAAAGCATAGAAAAATATAAAATAAAAAAATATTTCGATCTCTGTTTGGTTCCCTGAACACTGTACTTTTTACTCCGGATACCGTGCTACAGGTCATTACTTGTTGCCAACAGTATTAAAGGAATATTCCCAAAAAGTGCAGCCATTCTAAAATAAAGAAAAGAGTGTCCCTTTTGGGAACGTCCCCGTAATTATATACTTATCC
>JAUWJP010000049.1 GCA_030607635.1 Candidatus Aminicenantota bacterium | reverse complement strand
TTAAATGGGAATGTCGAGTCAGCGGAACTTGTCGAGCTAAGGCCCGAATGTCGGATGATTGGTAATATCAATACAGATAAAATCGCGATAGCTGAAGGTAGCATCTTTCACGGGGAAATCAAGATGTCAGAGAAAAAAGACAAACCAGTCATCTTTGTGGAAAAAATAAATAGTGAAGACCAGCAAGATAATCAGGGTAAATCACTTTATTCAAAGTCGAGGAAAAATGGCGAGGCAAAGCCAAACAGCTCTGGAGGATAGAAGCCAAAGACAATAATCCAAAAACACCAATTACGCGAGAAAAGAAGGTATTTCATGCTTTTGAATCATATCATTAAACATGGTTTGTTTTTCACAGTCATAGTCAACGGCTACCTCTTTATTCTGATGATTACCATGAGCCCGCGTGTTTGGGGCTATAGAGATTATCCTGAAGTCGTTAAACAGAAAGTCCCGCCCCAGACGAAGAAGGAAAAAGCGTTAGCGGGGATTGTAGGATTACCTTGGTTCATCTTTGTATTGGGTTTTCCTGTTGTTTCAACTTATATGCTGAAATCCAATCTTGGGGACGAGATTTCCTTTTTTAAGGCTTTTCTCAATATTTACGTGCTCTTTTCCTTCGCTACTGTCGGTGACTTGGTAATACTTGATTGGCTCATTATCAGTAAAATCACACCAAGATTTGTCATTATTCCTGGAACTGAGGTGAGAGACTACAAAGATTTTTCACACCACTATAAGGGACATGCGAAGGCAGCAATTCTATTGATTCCTCTGTCCTTAATCATTGCTGCGATAGTATTGTACATTTGAAACAAGTCAATCGTAGAGGCTCGCAATTGCTTGCCGTCAAGTAAATTCGGAACAATTTTATCGCCACCGCAATCAAAGAGACAGTAAGAAACTTGGAAATCAGTAATAATATATCTGTATCTCTTGAGCATAAAAACACATTAGAGAATTAATGTTGAGCAAAGCGGATTGCTACTGACCTCTAAATTGCAGGTTCGAGTCCTGTCCTCGGCACTCTTTATGCCTCTAACGCCTTTGAACTAAGTAAATTCCCGTAACCAGGACAAACTAAACGCAAACAAGCGTAAAAAGACAGATATCTCTAATTCTCGGATTTGAGGAAGAAGACTGTTGAGGTCAAATAAAATAGTGTTATTTTGATTCAAGATAGGCTGAAAAAAATGTTGTGCTATGCAAAAAAAAGCGTTAAGATTTGGATCGTAGATCAATATGATGCCCAATATTCTCTTTTGTAAAGTTGATATGGGGAATATTGGATTATGTGGCTCAATAGAAAACCTAACCCTTAATATTAGGAGGTAAACATGTTAACTTTTCCTGTTGTCATCATAGCACTCATCGTTCTCTATCTATTGAGCGCGATTAAGATCCTGAGAGAATATGAAAGAGGAGTAATCTTTCGACTCGGCCGTGTATTTTCTAAACCCAAGGGACCGGGGCTTATCTTTGTTTTTCCCCCAATTGACCGTATGGTTAGAGTGAGTCTTCGGATCGTTGTCATGGATATTCCTCCTCAAGATGTCATCACCAAAGATAATGTTTCAGTTAAAGTCAACGCTGTTGTGTATTTTCGTGTCATGGAACCCCAAAAAGCCGTCCTCGAAGTCCAAGATTTTCTTTCTGCCACTTCACAACTTGCACAGACAACATTGCGGAGTACACTGGGTGAGGTTGAACTCGATGATCTTCTCTCAGAGAGAGAGAAACTCAACCTTCGACTCCAAGAAATCATCGATAGGCGCACAGACCCCTGGGGAATCAAGGTTACCCTGGTAGAAATGAAACATGTGGATCTTCCTGAAAATATGCAAAGAGCCATAGCCAAACAAGCCGAAGCGGAAAGAGAAAGAAGAGCCAAGGTTATACATGCCGAAGGTGAATATCAAGCTGCAGATAAGTTAACCAAAGCTGCAGATATCATCTCAACAAATCCTCAGGCACTTCAGCTTAGGTTTTTGGGCACTCTCGCTGAAATTGCCACCGAACAAAATTCGACCATCATCTTCCCTCTCCCAATTGACTTGCTGAAAGCTTTTATGTACAAAAAGGAAAAAACATAAGTACAGGCAACGATAAGAAACAGAATTAATTAGAAAGGATTTCAAAGAAGGGGATTATATTACATTTAATATTTTTTCATATTTTCTCATATTTATTCATAATACATTTAAATACATGATTGGTAATTCCCTTTTAAGTTGTCCAAATTTATTTGACGGCAAATAGACTTGATTTGTCCAGCGCTCTTAGGTTCATCAGCTATATTAGGAATTATAGTAATCATTTAAATTGTAATCTGATAAGAAAACCTAGCATACCAATATTTAGCTGGTCTCAAGCAGGGAAGCATGAAATTCTATACACTCCTTTCTTTAGAGCCACGCGGAAATTAACTGACAGAAATTTCTTTATTGTCTCCATATTTGTTAGAAGATGGCTTGAAATTTCGTTAGTTATATAACAGCCGGACTTTGAGATTGCCATATAGATTAAAAGTTGGTCAGCTAAGAAACGATCGATAGAAGCGCCACTGGTCAAGAAATCTTGCGCCAAATTTACAACCTCATTGATTACTTTCTGGGATGGTTTACCTCGCATTCCAAATGCAGTAAATACCGTAGTTCGGCTACTACTGCTAATCCTAATCATCACACAATTTCCGGGCCCATCAGAATCTTCCACCTTAATGTGTTGTATACTCCGGATATTGAGTTTGCTTTGGAGCAATAGTTTCCGCTGGAGCTGGGCGATGCGGGCAGGGAGTTTAGCCGTGTAAATCCTTGCGTTAATTTGAAACTGATCGCCTGGCTCACAAAGGTCAATTCTCCGGCCTGGCTTTTTCTTCCAAGGCTGAATATTGATTGATATTTTCCCGCCTCCAGCGGGAAAGAAGCCATGCTTTATCAGTTTGCAATTGCAGTAGAAACCACCAGTTGCTATGGCAGGCAAAAAGCTCTCGCAAAGGAAATCAGACGGTGGGGCCAAGGGATTATGAGTTCCACCTGTAATGGTAACTGTGGAAGGTTTGTCGGCTAAAAATAAAGCAGGCAGGAGAGTTTGGATTACCAAAGTTGTAGAGCCGGCTGAACCTATATGAAAATAAAAATCGTCACTCTGCACAGCTCCTGGTTGAAAATCCAATATTTTTGAGCCTGGGGTAGCTCCCTTGGATTCTCTGTTGCAGATTTTGCATACAGCCTGAATACAACTTAAAAGCTGTTTTGATAGACCTGGATTGGGGCGAGCAGCACGAATGTTCTCAATATGAAAACTTCTTTTAGTTATGCAAGACAAGGCCAAGCTCGTTCGCAGTACTTGACCGCCCCCTTCGCCTGTGGTGCCATCAATAAATACGGTTTCCCTATTATTCATCGTCAATCTCTAAAGTTTACTTTTGAAATAAATCGTAAAGTGTTTAAAGCCACTGAGCAATTTTGTCTGCCCAATCGCGTGACATTTAGAGCTTTGTGCTGTAGCCACATAGATGTAAGAACTATAAACAGCTAAAAAAGAGCTGAGCAATAAAGTAAGAATAGAGACTGAACAAAAGATGGATGAAATAGTGCTCATCCAAACCAACTACAGGGCTACTGGCTACAAGCAGAGCATAGAATGATTCTATCTTGAGAATTCAGAGATATAAGGCTTGACCAGTTTTTCAAATTCCTCGTAAGACATCTTGAATAGTTCAGAATGTGAGCCAGCATTGAAGGCAATCTCTTCATCTTCTGTAAGGGTTGTGTCAACGTAAACCTTCATATCATACAGGTTTCCAAACGGCGGCATTGCTCCAACCTCGCAGTCAGGGAACATTTCAATAAAGTCCTCTTCTTTTGCCAGCTCAACAGAACTCCCACCAGCAGCTTTTTTGAGTCGCTTCAAATCCACTTGATAGTTCGCCGGAAGCACTGCCATCACCATTTTATCATCAATCTTAACCATAACTGTTTTGGCTAAATTCTTGCCCTTTATATGAGCGGAGGCAGCAATCTCCTGTGCTGTATACGCTGGTGAATGACAGACACTTACATACTTGACACTGTTTTTGTCCAGAAAATCCTTTAACTGTTTTATTGGCATAATTCACCATCCTTTCTCACCATAAACAAGCGGAAAATTGTATTTCCTTTTATTAATAATAAAAAATTTCTTTAATAAATTCAAAATGTATTGAATGTAAGGAACTTCTGAGGATAAAAAGATCTAAAGGCTCTGAAAATAATTTAATTCCAGGAACTTTTTCAAGCTGCGACAGTATCAGTGTTTATGAGAACTTCATCCTCGATAGAAAAAGCTCCAAACTTCCTAGTTTATTAGAATCAAAAATTTTGGTTGAAACTTACACTTTCGGGTATCAATTAGATGAATCTGCTTTTTTTATTTGAAACGCCTTGCTCCATTTTTTGTTTGATTTTCATCAATTGATTTTCTTTCTAGCTACTTTTATGGGAAAAATTTGGCATATTAAATATGGCATTCTTCAGCTGGCCAGAGAGAGCTCCCATCTTATGGTTAACACCATAAACTCCCCTTTTGCTGACAACGACCGGCAACTATTTCTGCCCAAAAATTGTTTAAAATAGCTGAAACTACGGGTCTGTAGTATAAAAGACAAAAGTAAGGAAAAGGCTGAAAATCAGGGGATACGCCTGGTATGCCCGGCAGGATTCGAACCTACGGCATTCTGATTCGTAGTCAGACGCTCTATCTTAAAATAGACTTCTTCCCATGTCACAATTGTGTAACAAATTTTGACTAAAATCGCCCAATTACGGCTACGGCTGACTAAATAGAAAGGCAAAGGAAACAGGATAATTTTCAGAGAAATTCAAGGGAAATAAGATGGTAGGGGGGTTGGATTTGAACCAACGACCTCCGGATTATGAGCCTGATGTGCTACTTGTGACCAAATTGTGACTGTCTGAGATATAATTTCGTATACCTGGGTATACTTCCATATACCTACAGATACCTAGACTCAATCCTGTAAGTTGCTGATAAGACTGGCTATTACTTTGTTTTCAAGAGGTTAGAAAAAATGCTGACATCTGATTCGAAGCCCACTTATCGAAAAATAAATCCTTTCTAATGGCCTGATATTAAATGAGTTGCGGTCCCCTTGATTTTCACCTCTTCGGTGGGACTGTCGACTTTTTGTCGTGTCTGTTCATAAATTTGACCTAATTTTTCAGCTGCCGCTCTCATGGTCTTTTCGCCCGGGTGTGCGTATCTCATGGTCAATTTTATATCGCTGTGACCAAGGATCTTCGAGACGGTGACAAGATCAACGCCAGCCTCGACCATCTTTGTCGCGCAACAATGTCTCAAATCGTGAAACCTGAAGTTCTTGATCCCCATGTCCTCACAAGCTTTTTTAAACGATTTCCTAACGCTTGTGACGTGATTTCCCGTGGCTTGATTGAAAAAAACAAACTCAGACTCTTGAGGAAGGACTTTAAGGGCCTCAAAAACCGGACAGTTCATGTAGACCTCACGGGCCCTCCCGCTTTTTGAATCCTTGATGTGAATTATTCCTCTTCTGAAATCAATGTCTTCCCACTTAAGGCTTAGGATCTCCATTTTCCTCATTCCGGTATTCGCTGCAATAATTATGATCGGACTAATGTGGGAAGGCGCTGCATCTATAAGCTTGATCATTTCTTTATCGCTGAGGATTCTCATTGCTTTCTGATTCTCCTTGAATTTTTTCACTGCATCACCATCGATAAGATTTTTTTCAATCTTCCCCCATTTAAGTGCTGTGTTAAACATGGTTTTTAACAATGCGATCTCCCTGTTTATGGTGGCCTCTTTCACCAGGGTTTTCCTTGGTGTTTTATCAGCTTTCCTCTTGGCTTTGTAATTTTCAACGAGCTGCGGCCCTATGTCTCTCAACATCTTTCCCTTGAAGAAAGGCTTAAGGCTTTTCAGTGATACCTCGTCTCTTTTCCATGATCGCTTATGTTGCTTTGAATAGAGCTCAATGAACTCATCGGCGAATTTCTCAAAGAGGATGTCCAGCTTTTTCTCCGGCTTTTTAAGTCCTAATTTTTCATCCACTTTTACAATTCTCAACTGCGCTAGCCTTATCCGGGCCTGTTCTTTGGTTCGCCCTCCAAACGCCCGGACCCGCTTCTTGTTAAAAGTAAAATCGACATACCACTTACCATCAATAAAATTCAGGTTTCTATCTTTTTTTGGTTTTATCATCATACGTTCCTTTGTTTAATCCGCTCATCTCTGGCCAGGACCGCAGCCCTTTCGGGTGATAATCCCTTTTGCTCTATGGTTGATCTGAGCTCTTTGATTATAGGATCTTTGTTATGCTCTGAATGACTCATATCGACTCATTATAGATTAATATAAGTCTCAAGTTGGCAATTGTCAAGAATAAAATTGCTTTTTTTCCCATAAAAAAATAAAATAATTTATCGAAATGAATGAGGATAGGCTTTTAACAAAGGAAGAGGCTGCAAAATATTTGCGCATATCCCGAGCAACCCTGGGCCGCTTAATGAAGGAGATCCCATATATCAAGCTTGGCCGTCGGGTGCTATTCAAAATGTCTGACATTGATAAATACCTGGAATCCAAAAAAGTCAAATAATCCATTTCTGCGGTTTGGCCTCTTCTTCCCTTTTATCATATCCGGCCTCTCTCAATCGCCTTTTGATTTTCTTCAATATTTTCTTTTAACCTTAAAATGTCTTCCCTGTTTCTTTTTGCAGCTTCCTTTTTTTTCTCCCAATCTTTTTCTTCAAGGATTTCTGCTTTCAAGGCATCTTCATCAAGTATTCTTTGTGCTTTGATTTTTTCGGCAACTTCTTTTTTTAACTTTACAGTTTTATCCTCAAATTCCCCGATTGAATTTCTAAGCTTTTTACATTTTTCAAGATCATTCATTTTTTTACCTCCGGTTTATCTTTCTGGACCGGTTCGGCCCAGTTATTTTTAATAAAAACCTTAGCCAAAGACTCAGGAATGGTAAGTTTTTTATCAGCTTTAATTGGCATTTTTACCTCAATTTCACCATATCATGGGACCTCGTTTAGGTTTTCTAAGCGCCACAATCGACCCGGCCGCTGCATTGGCCACGTCATCATGAAGTCCCTTCGGATGATCGGTCGTAGCCTTTCCCTTTCCGGTCCGGCGCTCTAATTGCCTGAATTCAGATGTTTGCTGCCTATGATCCAAGAGCTCTACCTGGCCTTGCATAACCAAGGGCAAAAATTCAAGATAAATATCGCTCTTTGATAATTCTGAGTTTTTATATCTGATCCCCTCTTTTCTAAAAGAAGAACTGCACCATTCTCCGGAGTAACGGTCCCCTTCAATTTCCCGGATTCCATATGAGTTGAGGACTGATACAAATTCCTTGACGCATTCCTGAGGATTGAACGGTGGCTTTTTTATCCTGATACAATCTTGGATAATCTTGTCCGAGTTTTCTTTATGACAGATCGAAAGGGTCATAGCATCCCCACGTCCTCCACTCGGGTCCACAAAGGCAGAGTAATAAGCGCCTTCAACTTTTGGCAATTCGTAACGCCCAGGAATAACAACCACGTCAAGCGCTTCTGTAGAAAGAAATGTCTCGAGATCTTCCCGGAATTCTCCAAAATATTCTGCCCTGGCCGCTGAAAAGTCTTCCTTCAAGGCTGTATCAATAACGGCTTTTCTGTATGTGGGATTCATGTCCAGGGTTCCGGCCCTCCATACTAAAAGCTCTTTATCCTCTTGGCCGTATTTATCCCTAAACGCTTCCCAAAGAGGCCCGGTCCTGGAATAGCCGGTTGAAATTCCCAATAGAAGAGAATCCGGGACGTTTCCGAGCGAGGGCCGGATTGCCGTCAAAATTTCCTTTGCCGGATTTGCAGAATATTCAGAACGCCAGAATGCAAGCTCATCACAGATCGCAGCCAGGACCGTGTATCCCCTCAAGCTTCTGTAATTGCAGGTATGAACCGATATGATGATATTATTCTTCAGCTCGATTTCTTCCTTTGTTTCATTAATAACATAACTTTTAAATATCGGAATCCTTAAGATTTCCTTAATGTAATTCAATACGACTCCGGCCTGTTTCCGGTCAGTTGCAATACACATGACATAACCACGCTCCCCGCCACTAAGTATGGTTCTCCAATCCTTGAAGACGGCCAGGAATACAGCGATTAGCGCAGATACAAAGCTCTTTCCTCCACGTCGCCCGATGATCAGAAAGATTTCTTTAAACGGTATCCCGGGAGGCTTCTTCCGTCCTGTGAATTTTCGATAGACCTTCAACTCCTTCCGGTCCATAGGAAGGGCAAAGATCGCCTTGAGTGCAACCTTCCAGCTCTCCCAGGTCGATTGATCCTTAAACAGGGAACCGAAAAGGTTCTGATCCCCCAACGCAGCTATGATATCAATGTGCTTCTTCATTCAACCTCTCCTTGTTGTGTGGAGGGGAGGAGCAAGGATAAAAGGGAAACCCCGCCCCAATTTATATGGATGAAATGAAAAACACGGCTCATTCCCCTGCCCTCCTGGGCTGTTCGTTAGGGGTGTCTCCTTCATCTGCAACAGATCGTTCCTTAGCATCGCTCTCATGACCTTGAGCTAGATGTTTCTCCGCTTTCTGCAGGGCAGCAATCAGCCTGGGCAAGAGATCAATGTTGATACAGACTCCCTTCTTTGTTGGCTGCCAATCCTTAGAATCAGCCGGGTTCGGCAGGGTCCAGATCCGAACGTCAACATATTCCTGATTCCTAAATTCTGTTATGTGGACCTCAACAAGTTCTGTTGAGCGTTTGTGAAATTGATCAATTAGCTTTTGATTCTCCATCTCTCACCTCGCTTAACAGGGATCTCCTTCACCATCAAAGAAGGAACTTCCTTGTTGCTCCTCGAGTTTCTTCTTCTCAATGTAAAGAATCAGATCAGGCTCCTTCTTGCCGTTCTTGTATTTATTCTCGAACACCAGAATATTAGTGCTATAACTTAGCTTGCCCTGATAATAAACGGATCCGTCCGGCTTCTCCTTTTTCCATAGGCCAGTGATCTCTATCATGTTATTGT
>JAUWJP010000297.1 GCA_030607635.1 Candidatus Aminicenantota bacterium | reverse complement strand
GGAATGATTGATCCTGATAAGAAAGGAGAGCTTTCCAGAATTTACATCCAGGATCGCCATTATGATGTGGAGGTTTCATCCTCTGCAGTCAAGCTCAAAGAAGAAGGCAAAGAGATTTTGAGGGCAAAGGGAAGCGCTGTTTTTCGCCACTTTCTTTATTCTGAAAACGAAATCTCGTTTGAAGTGATAACGTTAGAGAGGAGAGAGATAAGGGTTCAATTTTTGATCAAGGGAAAATATGAACTTTTAGTGGATGACGAGACAAAAAAGGTGTTTAAAGGTAAATCAGTGAAGTTTAAAGTTCCTGAAGGCGAGCATTCTGTTTTGATTCTTCTTTTAGAAAAACAGGATTAATATAAACCACTTCTTACTCTTTCTATTTTTTCCCTTCTAAATAGGCTCTTTTCAGCGTATCACCCCTGACTCCCTGTCTTAGAGCCTCTAGAGCTAAAATCTCGTCTGGAGGGATATTGCCAAGGTTAAGGTTGATCCCTTGACGAAAGATTAAAGCCTGCTGCTGATTTTTCAGGGGAGCTTCCCACATTAAACAATTCGTGTCTTTGGCTCCTGCAATAATGTTATCGACTTCATCGTGCTTAATCTCTCCTTCCTTATCAAATATTCCTACGGCTTTCCCAGCCTCCCGGGCTTCGATAATAACCTTAAAAGCCCCGTTTTCCATATCTTCTCCTATCAACTGGTGAACAAGGGAAATAGGCAGAACTTCTTTCGGGTCTTTTTTTCCCACTTCAGTAAAGACTTTGAAACCTTTATCCAAAGATTTTTTTACGGCATCCTGTCTGGTTTTTCTACTTATCTCGATCGTTCCATCAGAAACTTCAATTGCAGAAAATCCAAGCTCTTTGGCTAGTTCCAAATATTTGTCAAAGACCTCTTGCCAGATAGCTATCTCAAGAAAAGTGCCTCCGGGCATGACATCTATATTGGATGAGGTAATCATCTCGTTCTTTTTCCTCAAAAGATCCTTATCATAGAAGGCGGAAGTTCCAAATGTCAGCTTGATTATATCAATGTAGTCGCCCTCAACCTGGATCAAATCTTCGAGGCGATGAAGGCCCATTCCTTTATCAATAACCATAGTTACGCCCGCCTCTCTGGGCTTGGTTGTTCTCCCTTCAACGGGCATCCTAATAATACCTTCCCAAGCTTTGCTCATCTTTTTCTCCTTTTTTATTATAGTGAGACTTTGTCAGCAGCTCAAAAGATCGCCCCAGCAATCATCTGGGTTTGAGTGAACAGAAGCAATCTTAGTGATTGTCTTGTGATGGACGAGCTGGCTTGCATATTTTAGCCTCGCCAGAGCCATCTGTTTCTCATCAAATCCCAAAACTGGTATTTTATCGTATAGAATCACGTTCTCGGCTATTTTCTGGGAGATGTTGTCAAACAGGGCTTTTGCGGCTTTTCTTCTATCCTCTATGAGATTCAGAAGAAAACCTTTTCGCCCTTCTTCAATCCGAGGAAACAATATCACGACAGACCTGGGAGTTTTAAGTTCTTCAAAGTCAGTTTTGTAAGGTGAGAGATCAAGGGCGATCTTTTTCTGCCACTCCTCACCAGCTTCTTGAGTTTCAATTTTTGGTAAGAACTGAGGAAAATTATACATCAAGGTACCCAGTCTCACGTTATCAACAAGTGAACCCATAAACCATGATACGGCATCCTTTTCAATCCGGAAGTGGACGGTTTCTGTTGAAAAGAGTTTGAGCCCTTTAGCCAGGCCATTGAGAAGATAGACGGTCTTTCCGCTTCCAGCTCCTCCTATAACAACAAACATTTGATCTTTCTTTTCTTGGTAGAGAGCGCAGGCGTGGAAGTTATAAATCCTGTGTTTTCTTTCCAGTAAATAGAGAGCATATCTATAAAGGAACCCCTGGTTTCCCCACAGACTAAACCTTAAGTCCGAAGCTTCTCGAGTGAGCTTGAGAAATGGCCCTCTAAACCTGAATTTTCCCCTCGAAAATTCAAAAGAGGGATCCTCCATAGATTCTTCAATCGAGATATATCCATCAAGATCTGCTGAATATGGTATGCTCTCAACATCTTTAAAATCTGTAAGAAGCGACTTGACTTCTGTTTTGAGTGGAAAGCGAAAAAGGAGCTCTTCTTTATTAGATTCGATCCCGATTTTTACCTCTAGTATCTTTATCCCTGCTTTGTACACAATTGTTTCCTCGTTTATCTTTGATAAATACATGATACAAAATAAAATTTAACTCTGCAATAATTTGATACAAATGAAAAAAACAATTCTTATTTGATGGCAGTGTGAATGGCGGAAACACCAAGGAAAAGAGAACGATGAGTAATACGGGCGAACCCTGCCTCACGGAGTATCGAGGAAAATTCCTCAGGACGAAAAAAACGCGGGATCGTATAAGCAAGATATCTGTAAGCGGATTTAGAGCCCGATAGAAGAACTCCCAATTGTTTTACAGTCAGTTTTATATAGAGATGAAAAAACTTCTGGAGAATTCTAATAGAAGGCTGACTTGTTTCAAGATTCACAAAATGCCCTCCAGGTTTGAGAACCCGATGAAATTCCTTTAGAT
>JAUWJP010000282.1 GCA_030607635.1 Candidatus Aminicenantota bacterium | reverse complement strand
TCCTCAAAGAAGGATTTGGTCTGATCCTCTTCCCAATCTTCGGGAATAGGTGTGATCTGAAGAGAGAATGTGTCCGAACTTTCATAAACTCCGGGAGATGTAAGGCGGGTCCAGGTTATTCCCTGAGATTCAAGCGGCATGGGAACGATTTCGAGGTTGATCTCAGGCAGTTCAATAACTTCGTTCTGGATTATAAAATTCTTTATTTCCTCTGCTGATGTTTTGATTCTGTTTATATAATCCTCTTTCGCAACATGTTCCATTTTTATTTTATCCAACACATGCGATACTGTGATATTTATGAGCTGGTCTTCGTTGAGATTAGGAGGGGGATTATCCAGGTTTATTCTCGGGTCCATTATTTTATAAAGTGGTATGCAGACAAGGAACATTTCACGCCGGATATTTTTATAATCAGCATCGGCTCTGGCGTTAAGTTCCTGGAGAGGATTATCGTTCTGAAATGTTAGCCGGGCAAGCCTCAGGTGGGCCTGTTCTCCTAAACGGAAATTTCCGATAGACTTGGGAAGAAGTTCATTCTGGAGAAAATTCTGATAATCTTTTAAAGCGGGAATAACTTTAGCTAAATTTGCTTTAAGTTTGGGTTTGTGAGCTTCTGGAGCTTGCTCAATCAACTGGGGACATTCATTTTTATAAAAGTCTATTATTGCCGGGAATTGCTTTATGGCTGTCTCTGTGAAAATTTGAGCAGGAGTCTTCAGATTCTCTTTAGCCTGTTTAATGAGCTTCGGTAGTCCCTTTAATCTGCCTGCAGCGTTCTTTGCCCTTGTATCTATAGGAGCAAATTCCTTGGTAAGGAGGCTTCGGACGCAGTTAGCGAAGATTTCATTGTAAAAAATAGGGTTGTATTCCCAGGGAACAAGGTTTTCGTGCTTGAAAAGCTCTAGATCTAAAGCATCGAGTATCATCTCATGGTCGATCTGAAGCTCAGGGCTTAGCTTGGTTTTATCAACTTTAGCCACAAATTTTTGGTTATATTCATCCAAGGCTTCGTGGCGCTTCTCGATGTTTTTGCTGCTGAGGTTTTCTAACTGGCCGTCATACTTGTGGTAGCCAGCCAGGGTAGCGGAGGTCGGGTAAAACTTCCAAAGTCCATCAAGATAAGTATCTAATGTTTTTTTGAATTTTTCGTCTTCATTATCTTTCGCAGATAGAAGCGAACCAGTGCTCAAAAAAACAAAGAGCAGGATGACGAATGGAATGATTTTTCTCTTCATTGAATCCTCCTCCATAAGAGCTTTTTTTATACAAGTTACGTCTTACAGGGACTTGTTTCATTTTATGAAATTGCAATCCTACCATAAAATGATGGCTGGAGGCAATACTTCCTTCTCTTTGACTCCTACTTTAGAATCTTATAAGTGCTGATCCCCATGTGTAGCCAGAACCGAAGGCTGTGAGGGCAGCAATATCGCCTTCCTTTATTATTTTTCCTTTTAGAGCTTCATCCATTGCAATAGGAATCGAGGCAGCTGTTGTATTTCCGAAGCGATCTACGTTTCTAATTACTTTTTCGACTGGAATTTTTAGACCCCTTGCTACCATCAGAGAGATTCTGTCGTTGGCTTGATGGGGTATAAGATGGTCGACATCTTCAATCGAGAGGTCATTATGTTTTAACGCAATTCTTACTGCCTCGGGCATTTTTTCTGAAGCGTTTTTGAAAACATTTCGTCCGTTCATTTCAGGAAAGAATCTTCTCTTTTTGAAGAATTCTTCAGCAAAAGTGGGTTTATCCTGGGGACTTGGTTTCTCCATCCATAAAGCAGATACATACCTTCCATCTGAGAAGAGATGGGTGGAAAGGATGCCTCGCCCGTCATTTTTTTCATTGGGTTCAAGGATAACTGCGCCGCCGCCGTCTCCGAAAAGGACAGCCATGTCTCTTCCTTCATCAGAATAATCCAAATTTGATGATTGGACCTCAGCAGCAACAAGCAGGATTTTCTTGAAGTTGTGAGTTTTGATGTACTGATCAGCCACAGAAAGAGCGTAAATAAAGCCTGTACACTGATTCCTCACATCGAGGGCTCCGATACCAGAAAGCCCAAGTTTAGCCTGGACTATAACACCTATTCCAGGGAAGTAATGGTCTGGAGAAAGGGTGGCAGCAATGATAAAGTCTATTTCTGATTTGTCGATTTTGGCGTCCTCAATAGCTCTCAGGGCTGCTTCGTAAGCTAAGTCTGAACTTCCTACGCCAGTTTCCGCATGGCGCCTTTCGGCAATTCCTGACCTCTGGCGAATCCACTCATCCGAGGTGTCCATTTTTTTTTCTAAGTCGAAGTTTGTGACAACTTTGGAAGGGACGAAGTGGCCTGTTCCTGTTATAAGTGCTTTTGTGCTCATAATGATTTCGATAGATTATAAAGGACAAGTTGGAAAAAATAAAGTAATAATTTCCTTGACTCAAAAAAGGTGAGAGAGTAATATGCCATTTAACCAAAAAGGGTGGAGAAGCTCAATTGAGAAAGCATATTTTTCTTTGTATTCTGATTTTTAGTATTTCTCTTTTCGCTTTTGCCGAAGAAGAAGATCTTTTGAGGATTGAAGCTTCTTCAGGGCCTAAAAGGCTTTCTGGGGGCCAGAAAGGGAAGATAGTTCTGAAACTTACTTTGGAAGAAGGTATCTTTATCAGTCCTGAACCCTCTTTTATCATCGAATTTAGTCCTTGTGAGGAGCTTATTATCCCCAAAAGTTTATCTAATGGATTTGATCTGGAGATAGATGTTTTAAAAGAAAACGGAGAAGACCACTTGGATCTGAGGGAGACCATTGAAATACCCTTCACGGGGCGCTTTATGGCAAAGCAAGGCAAGCATCTTCTTGAGGCAAAAATTAAATATTTTGCCTGCTCAAAAGAAGAGGGATGGTGCTTAAAGAATACATC
>JAUWJP010000132.1 GCA_030607635.1 Candidatus Aminicenantota bacterium | reverse complement strand
TCTCGATTCTAAAACTGCTTTTTTTGCCTACTGCATTGGAAAGGAGCATTCTTATGCTTTTGTCATCACAAAAAAAGACTTCAGAATATTTCCACTCCCCCCCAGAGAAAATATCCAAAGGCAAGTCTCAGACTATCTGCAAGTAATCTCTGATAAGGAAAATAAAAATTTTATGCTTGGTTATGAGCTATTTAGAGCGCTTGTCCTTCCAGGTTTAGATAAAAACATAAAAAATATAATCTTTGCCTCCGATGATATCCTCCATTTCCTTCCTTTTGAAACTCTTATCACGCACAAAAAAAAGAGAGACTGGCTGATCAAAGATTACAAGATTGCTTATGTCCCATCGATTTCCTCTCTTAGAGAAATAATCCAGCTCAAAAAGTCAAATGGTCCAAAGCCTCGAATGGATATTTTAGCCTTTGGCGACCCTTTCTTTGGACCATGGGAAGCGGGAGATAACGGCAAAGACATCTTTCAAGACTATTATACTTCTAATGCCTTTAATTTTTTTAGATTAAAATACAGTGGATTTGAAATCGACAAAATCAGCGCTCTTTTCAAGAAAAGAAAAAGAAAGATTTTTCGAAGAGAAGAGGCAAGCAAAGAACAATTAATAAATCACAGCCTGGACGATTATAAAATCATCCATTTTGCAACTCACAGCATAATAGATGAAAAAATACCTGCCAGGTCCTCTATCGTGCTTTCTCTGGACGAAGACCTCACTCAAGATGGTTTTCTCCAGATGAGAGAAATTTATAACTTAAAGCTTAATTCAGACTTAGTCACTCTCTCTTCGTGCCAGACAGGCCTTGGCGAATTCATCAAAGGAGAAGGGATTGAAGGTATAAATAGAGCCTTTTTCTACGCAGGCACTTCCTCAGTCCTCATGAGCTTATGGGCTGTAAATGACCAAGCAAGTTACCAGCTTATGGAAAGATTTTACTTTCACCTGCGCTCCTCTGAATCAATAATGAGTGCCTTACACAAAGCCAAACTCGAATTGATAGACTCTAAGGCCTTATCCCATCCTTATTACTGGGCAGGGTTCATAGTATCAGGAAAGGCAGATGAAATAATATTCCCTCACTCAATAAATAAATGGCTTTTCTTCGGAATCTCCTTCTTATTTGTGGCAGGGATAATTTCAGCCGCTATGAAAAACCGTAGAAAAAAACTGAAGATATCCTTCTGAAAGTCTTCCGCCTCCCCCTCCCTAACGAGTCAGCCATGACTGACTCCTCATAGAAAGAGCTGCAAAGGGGACAATCCACCACAGACAAAAAGCAGTAATGAGAGCATAAGGTATCCCATAGAGGAAAGAAAGGTTTTTATTGGTGCGGAGATAATAAAGTGAGAGAAAAAAGGAAATAATAACCAGGAAAGCAATATGACGGAGAATAAAAAGAGGATGGACGCAAAAAGAATAAATTATAATGCCTAAAGAAAAAATATGGAAAGGATGGAGGATATTCAAAAAGAAGAAATCAAATATAGGCATAACTCTGTTTTTTGTCCGGTATTTTGAAAACATGAATTTGGCAAAAAGAATGGATTCTCGAATATAACTTCGCGTCCAGCGAAGATACATTAGGGTCATTTGAGCTAGTCCTGTAGGCACTTTCGTATAAACACAGGCGTTGGACTGGAATCTTGTCATATAGCCTGCTTTCAGGATTTGAGTCGTGAGAGCCCTATCTTCGCCGTAAGTGCAGGGTGTTTTGAGAAATTTCTGATTGACCCACTCATTAATGAATTTCATCAAAACATTACTTCTGTATGCAGTGAGGGCGCCCGGACAGCAAAAAACAGCTCCATAGACACTCTGATAAGCGCGGCCAAAATTAAAGGAGATTGAATAGCGGACCGAAAGCATCCTTGTAAGAAAATTCTCCTTTTCATTTAAAACTGCAACTCTCCCCGCAACAGCACCCGTCCTCTCATCCTTAATCAAAGGAATAACAAGATTTCTGATGGCGCTCCGCCCGATTTTACTATCAGTATCAACAGTAACAATAATCTCTCCTCTTGATTTCTTCAAACCTACATAGAGGGCTTTTCTCTTCCCTAAATTTTCCCTGAAATTGACGACCTCTAGTCTATCTCCATATATTTGCTTAGCTCTCATCATATAGTAAAAAGTTGAATCAGCAGAGCCGTCATTTATACAGATGACTTCAAGCTTATCTTGGGGATAGTTGCTGTTAAAGATGGAGGCGATTGATTTCTCTATGAGCTCCTCCTCGTTTAAAGCAGGCATGATCACAGAAACAAATGGCCAATTAACGCTCTCTCCCGGCTCTATAGTCTGAGGCTTGTAACGAAACCAAATAATTGTCCGGAAAATTATACCGCTCCCTATGATTACAGCTGAAATCAATAACGGGTATGTTGATATTCTAAGGAATAAATTGCTGCCCAGAAATTCAGCCCACATATGAAAGATACGGAATTTAATGGCAACAACTACAATGAAAGAGCTGGTTAAGATGATGAAGATAATAAGAACAGGATCTGCCCTTTTTTTTATAAAAGGAAGATCGAATAAAGAGCTTTTTGGCTGAGTTTCTAATTCAAGCTCATCAAATATTTTTTCCAGCATCCAAGGCCCACAAAGATTACTTTAAAGAGGAAAAGTGAAACTGATTCTTACGGCAAGGAATACTATTAAATAAAACAAGGGAAGTCAAGCAGGTTATTGACGTCAAGCAAAAAAAAATTAGGCCCAATTGCCAGGATAATCTTCCTACCTGAAAATAATTTCCATCTCAAGCTCAACAAGAGACAAAACGCATCTCTCCCCCAAAGAAAATCGAGAAAAGGCAGCCGGAATGATAAATGATAATTTCTTTTAATGCAGTCTGACATTTTATGCTTTTCTAATAAACGATAGAACTGACGCCTGCTTTTCCCCATCCTAGTGGCAGCCCTAGTTTTATTCCAGCGACAATTCTCTAAGATCTTTCTTAACTGCTCTGGAGTTATTTTCGTGGTTTTTTGTAACATATTTTATCATAATCCAATTTGATGTCCTTCGCAGTTATCGTATTTCCTTAAGAGGGAATACATGCTCTTTCAACGATGTTTTCTAATTCTCTAATATTTCCTGGGAAATCATAAGCCACTAATTTTTTCATAGCTTCCCTATAAATCACTCTTTTAGGTTCTCCTCTCTTTATCTCTTTTCTAAGTATATGATCCACTAACAAGGGAATATCTTCTTTCCTCTCTTTTAAAGGAGGCATGTAAAACTTTATCACATTAATTCTGTAATATAAGTCTTTGCAAAATCCTCCTGCCTTCATTTCTTCCTGTAAATTTTTATTAGTTGCAAAGATAAAGCAAGCATAAATTTTTCTAATAGTTGTTTCTCCTATTCTTCTCAGTTCTCTTTTTTCGATAATTCTTAAGATTTTCGCTTGAAGAAATAAAGGCAAATCACCTATCTCATCAAAAAAAATCGTCCCATCCTTGGCGACCTCAAGTAGTCCTAATTTGTCTTTCACAGCTCCAGTAAAAGAACCTCGTACATAGCCAAAAAGTTCAGCCTCAAATAGCTCTTCTGGAATGGCTGTGCAATTGATAGCCACAAAAAGTTTATTTCTTCTATCACTCAGTTCATGAACTTTTTTTGCAATTAAATCCTTTCCCGTTCCTGTCTCTCCTAAAATCAATACACTCTTATCACTTTTAGCAGCTTTATGAATAAACCGCAGTTTTCTTTTTATTATCAAGCTTATTCCTACTATTTCGGTATTACTAGAAACAGGACTATTCATCCAAGATTTTCCCGATTTAATGTCATCGAATTCATCATTTTTACTCAGTATAAGAACGATTTTTAAGGAAAAAATTCTCATTTAAATCTTGAAGGTTTCTCCTACTTTAAATTCACCAAAGTGATAAAATTATTCAATAAAACGACTCTATATATTATGTGCGAGTTGCTCCCCTCAATAACCGATGCTATAATGCGCGAGCAAAAATGAATAGCGATGAAGAAAAAATCAAGGAATTTGAGGTCATAATAAGCAGGTTTTCTAGATTCGTTAAAGCCAACATTCAAAAATTCAATGTTCAAAAAAATGGGATTGATCCTGATGATATCTTACAAGAAGTTAAAATAAAAATATGGAAAATATTGGAAGATGAGAAAAAGATAAAAAATTATGCGTCCTATATCAGGAAAATTGTAAATTCCTCTATAATAGATCAGCTTCGAAGATCTAAGCGAGAAAAAGGAATCTTTATTAACGAAAAACATAAATTGGTCTCTGAGCAAAAAAGCAACTATTTAATTAATATCTCCAATGATATCAACGCAAAAGAAATTATAGGTCATGCTGTAGATTCACTTATTGAATCTCGGCGTAAAGTTGTAAAAATGTTTTTATTAAACATGACAATTGAGGAGATCGCCATCTATTTTAAATGGACCAGAGACAAGACAAGAAATTTGCTCTACCGCGGCTTATCTGATTTAAAAAAGATACTAAGAGAAAAAGGAATTGAATATGAAAATAAAGAATAAAGATTTAATAAAATTATACAAAGCCTATATAATGGAAAATATTCTCCATTCGCGAAAAAGTTGCCCTCCTTCTAAGGAAATCATTAGCTTTTTTAAATCAAAAGCACCGGAAAAACAAAGATCAAGAGTGATAGACCATATAACGAAATGCTCCTCTTGTGCTCAAGAATTTGAGTTCATGCTCCAAACTCGAAGAGAAGAAGGGAAATTAATTGAAGGGATTGGTCAATTATTACAATCGAAAGAAAACATAGCTGCCATCAAAAAAAGAGCGGGCAAAAAAACCAACTATTTAAACGAGGGACGAAAGTCACTTTTTCCTAGATTGTCTTGGAAATATGCGTTTATGCTGGCAGGAGTTGCCATTATAATTTCTAATTTCTTTGTTTTCCAGAATAGAGGGAAAAGAGAGTATCGAGGATCAGATCTTAGTCGAGTCCATCTGATCGAACCGATAAATGGAAAATATTCAAAATCTTTACTAGTATTCAAATGGAACGAATTTAAAAGCTCCGAGTATTACATAATTGAATTATTTGACGAAACCCTGTTTCAAATATGGAAAAGTAACAAAATTTCTAGAAACCAAGCTCTCCTTCCGGCTGAAATTGCCAAGAGATTAAACATAAACAAAACATACTTCTGGATGGTTACATCTTTTTTGCCTGATGGAAAAAAGATCGAATCAGAGATAGAAGAATTTATTCTGACTAACTGAGAAGAAACAGATTATCTAAAATTTAACTTGGAATTAGAATCACCATTCAAAACAAAAGCCGCCCAATAAAAAGGATGGCTAAACTTCGAATTTATCATCTCCAGCTTGGCCAAACGCAATGCCTGAGCTTTATCATT
>JAUWJP010000283.1 GCA_030607635.1 Candidatus Aminicenantota bacterium | reverse complement strand
TTAAAAAAGAAGGCATTGGCAAATTTCCAGAGCTCCTCTTTCGATTTTTCCTTCCTTTCCTGAGTAAAAACGGGGATAAAAGCCGCCGTCATCGCCCCTTCGCCTGTCAATCTTCTGAGCAAATTGGGGATGATATAGGCAATGTAAAAGGCATCAGCACTTTTGCCTGTTCCCAGGTAATATGCCTGGATCATGTCTCTGATATAACCAAATATTCTGCTCAGCAGGGTCGGCGCGGCCACGGCAAAAGTCGACTTCAGCAATCTTCGATTTCGGTCCTTTTGCTTCATCATTTCCTTAAAAAAGGCTTAAAAAAGGGGACAGGCTACTTTTTCTGTATGCACAAGAAATGGGGCCACACAAGAAATGGGGCCAGGCCCCATTTTTTGTCTTTTTCTAGCTTTTCTTCCAGAAAAAGTAGCCTGTCCCCTTTTTTTGGGCGTGTTTTCGAGACATCCAGCCTGATAAATCATTTTGTCTTCCATCATGAAAAAGAAATACTTTCCTTCCCAGAGGTTGACTTTGGAACAGAGATATCTTATCATACCATTTTCAAAAAAGAGAGAGAAATGGCCATTCATAAATCAGCAATACAACAGTGGAAACGCAGCCTGCGCAGGAATGCTATAAACAAAAGAAACAAATCTGCTCTCCGTAGTCAGATAAAAAAATTAAATGAGGCCATTAAAAATAAGGACCAGGAAACAGCCCGGAAGCTTCTCCCTCCCACTTTTTCCCTCATTGATAAATCAATCAAAAAAAGGACGATTCATGAAAACAAAGGAAACAGACACAAGTCAAGATTGAGCCAGCAGGTTGAAATGATTAATCCCTCTGCTCCCTCCAAGTGATTCTTTCTTTCTTTCGAGGACTACAATAATCAAACAGGAAGCTTTCTAGAAGTGTCTGAGGCGTGAGAGAGGTTGTCTTCATCTTTAAATCAACTTCTTCAAGCTCAGCCAAAACTCGATTCAAATCTCTCATGGAAAATTTTTCAACTAAAGAGAAAAATTCCCTGAATTTAGTCGCATAAAAGTTTCCAAATTTTTCATGGATATGGGGCCTCAATTCCTTGAAAACCGCCTTCCTATCCAAACTTTTCTCTTTAAGCAAGAGCTTGGCCAGAAAAATATCACGAAAAAACTTGGCCATTGAACCCAGGATATATTCAGGCTTCACTCCTTCTTTGAACAAGTTATTCAAAACGATAAGACTCCGTTCAAAATCAACCTTTCCCAGGCTATCAGCAATTTCCCACTCAAAAAAAATCTTAACCCAACCGGAAACCTGGTTGACATCATCCAATTCGATCTCCTTTTTTTCGCCTACGAATGTTATAAGTTTCTCTATCTCATTGTTTACCCTTCTCAAGTCATTCCCGACGAGCTCCTGGAGCTTTATTTTCGCTTCAAAAGCCGCTGTCTTTCCCTGAGAAATAAATTTTTTATCCATCCAGGCAAAAAGAGCTTCCTCTTTTAAATATCTTAACTCTTTCAAGCTAACCACTGCTGAAGAAAGGGACGAAAAAAATCTGAAGAGGGAGGTATTTTTTTTTATTTTCCCAGAGCATACGATGACAATGACGGTCTTCGAAGGAGGAGAGGAAAAATAGTCTTTCAATATTGATTTCTCCCTGGAGGAAAGGCTTTCCTTCTTACCTTTAGGAACTTCGACGACAATTATCCGACATGGGGAGATAAAGATAGGAAGTGCTCTGGCCGAATCGATGACATCCGCCCATGAGTTATCTTCAAGGTTGAATCTCTCCACACTGTAATCCTGAATATCGGGAGAAATCAGGGCTTCTTTGAGTTCGTTAATAAATTCCCAGGCAGGAAAAGTCTCCTCTCCATAAAAAAAATAACAGGGGATAAGAGTCTCTTCTTTTATTCCTTTACCCTGGAAACTTGCCACTCTCCTAAAATCCTTCTAAAATCGTGCTCACTAAACTTCTAGCGAATTTCACACCGACCTTGTCCAAAGCTTCTGATTCAACGGTCTCAAAATCTACCCCTTCTGGTACCTCGTATTCTTCCACATATTGAAAATTTGGATTGGAAAATATAATTTTCTGATTAACCATATCTTTCAGGATAATCTTGGCCACAACGGTGATGTTGTACCGGTCAGCCGTTGCCTCTTTAGAAAAAGCTATAGGGATAACACGGAAGCCGGTGATTTCCCCTATTAAGACAGCATCCGCGGACTCCATATTTCCGGTGATCTCTACTTTTCCTCTGGCTACAATCTCATCAATGACGCTTTGGGTCAACTTCAAGTCCAGCTCAAAGCGTGTGGTTAAGTTTTTGAACATGGGGATGTTCATTCTCTTTATATGAGGAGGGAGGAAGCTCCCTGTCCCCCGAAGATGGTAACCACAATGGAGAAAGAAAAGGCATACGAGAAAAAGCAAAAAAATTCTTTTCATAACATGCTCAGAAAAAACATTTACAATACTATGTTAACCAATTTGTTCTTGATGTAAATTATTTTTTTGACCTTTTTCTCTCCTACAATACTTTTGATTCGATTTGAACCCAGGGCCATTTCTTTTATATGGTCCTCAGCTAAATCTCTTTCCGCTTCAAACTTGTCCCTCAGCTTGCCGCTGACCTGAACGACAATGGTGACCTTCTCCTCGGTAGCTAAGTCCGGATCGAAAGACGGCCAAGGAGAGTGGACAAGAAAAGTCTTATGACCCATTCTTTCCCATAATTCTTCACAAAGATGGGGGGCAAAGGGTGAAAGAAGCAAAACAAGGCTCTCCAGGGATTCCCTCAACAGATTTTTCCCTCTAACGCTTTGACTCAACGTCTCCTTTTCTTTCTTGATCAGGTTGTAAAACTCCATTATAGAACTTATAGCTGTATTCAAATGG
>JAUWJP010000183.1 GCA_030607635.1 Candidatus Aminicenantota bacterium | reverse complement strand
GAAACAAACATATTGGCTCCAGCCTCGCAGACCTCCTCGATTGTATCTGGTTTAATTCCACCATCAACTTCTATATCCAGATCAGGCCGTAATTTTCTCAGCCTTCTTATCTTATCCGACATCTCAGGTAAAAATTTACTGCCGTAAAAACCTGGATCGACGGTCATAATAAGAACCTGATCAATGCTATCTAAATAATTCAGGATAAGGTCAGTATCTGTTTCGGGATTCAAGGCAAAGGCGATTTTCTTCCCCTTTGCCTTCACAGATTCTATTATCCTCTCTGGATTTTTTACTGATTCGAAATGAGCAATCACGGCATCAACTCTTTCCCAATTTTCATCAACCCAATTCTCTGGATCATCAATCATCAGATGAACTTCGTACAGGTATTTTTTCTCAGGCAGTCTAAAATCAAAATCAAGGGAATTATTGGGGACAAATTTACCGTCCATTATGTCAAGCTGAAGCAGCCGGGTAGAATCCTTGATTCTGGAAAAAATATCGTCCAACTCTTTTTGTGTCTTGGCTATAACTGCAGGAATAATGATTTTTTTCATCTTTTCATCTCATAATCTCTGATTTTTTTTATTCGCCTTTTATGTCTTTTCTCTCCACTAAACGGTGTATCCAGCCAGACAGTTATAATTTTTTTTATCTTTTCAAACGGGAAGAATCGACCTCTTAACCCAAGGACATTTGTGTCATTGTCTATCCTTGACATTTTCGCCGAATAGGCATCATAAGCAGCGACAGCCCTTATTCCTTTTACCTTATTGGCAGCAATCGTCATTCCGGTTCCTGTTCCACATACCAGGATTCCCCTTGTATTTTTATTTTTGGCAACCTTTTCTGCGACTTTAAGAGCATAATCGGGATAATCAACTGATTTGAAGGATTCGGTCCCCAGGTCTTCGTATTCTATCTTCTTTCTTGCTAAGTATTTTTTTACTTTTTCTTTCAACCTCAAGCCTGCATGATCTGAGGCGAGTATGACTCTCATTCAATCATCCTCTGGGGTTAGATATCAGCGTTTGACATTTCCTTTATTCCTAATATAAAAAAATGCAAACGTTGCTTTCCCTTTTTATCAATCTTCTCTTTCTGATATCAGGTCAATGAGTAAAGCTGCTGTCCAGGAAAAATTATCGGCTCCGAGTCCTTCTCCTGTTAAAGGATTATAATACTCGTAAAAACCGTGCTCTGTGATTAGATCTATTATGGATTTTTTCAAATTTTTGGCGTCTTCAAAAAGACCATAATTCTTCATTCCTTCGTAAAGCATCCAGTTGATATTAATCCAGACTGGACCCCTCCAGTAATTGAGAGGATTAAACTGAATATCATCGACTGATATAGAAGTGATAACAGGATGCTTATGAACACAGTCTTCCTTACACATATGAGAGTGTTTCATCCAGGAAGCCAGCGCTTTTGCCTGTTCTGAGCTTAAAAGGTCTGTGCAGAGTGATGTCAATGAAGCTGCGGTTCTCTTCTCGATTCTTTTGCTTCCGACGAGATCATAATCGTACAAGAGAGGATTTTCCGATGCATCAGAACAAAAATATTCAAAATAGTTTTTTTTAGTTCTTCTTATCCAGGAATCTATTTCTTCGCTGTCCTCTCCAAGGATGCCTGCAATCTTAATCATGGCTTGATTGGCTGCGTACAAGATGGAGTTGAAAGTGATGTCTTTAATTTTAAAAGGAATTACTTTGTATATTTTTTCTTCATCATAATTATTTTTTTTCATAACCTCAATAAGATAGAGATACCTGTCATAATCTTCATCAGTAGGCCTCTGGTCAGAACTTACCTTCTCTGTATCTACTCTTTTATATTGGGGCAGATCTTCGACTTTAATTCGGGCTAAGGGCTCATCCCATCTTAGTGAATTATCCAGCCCCGACTCCCAAGGGTGAAAAATTGTGGCCATCCCGGAATTTTCCGGATCTCTCTTCGTCAATAAATACCGGTGGAAAAGCAAAATCTTAGGATATACTTTCTTTAAGAAATTTCTTGCCTTTTCATTGTCACTGGAATTTTCATAGACATGCAAAGCTGCCAGGGCATGAACGGGGGGCTGAGTAATGCCTGATGTTTTTATTTCAGGAGAATGCTCTGAAGGCTCAGTCTGCCAGTATTCTGCAGACGGGAAATATCCTTTTCCTCCCCTGAATATGATATGAGGAAGCATGCCGTTTGCCCACTGGCCTTCAAACATAGAAAGTATCTCTTTTTGCGCTCTATCCTGATCATAATGAGAGTAGCCGATAGAAATAAAACCAGAATCCCAGCTCCACTGGTGAGGATAAAGTTTAGGGGACGGAATAGTGTATTTCTCTCTCCAATTTTTTTCTAAAATACTCTTGGCTTCGAATAAAAGTTTAAATTCCTCAGTTTTCATCTTTTGTTCCTTCAAGCAAATAAATTATTTTAGCCTTCCCTTTAGGTAAAAACTTCTGCGATATCCCAATAAATAATATATAAAATCTATATATAAACTAAAATAAGACTCTTGTCTATTCAAACCGGTATATGAATCCTTCAAACTTTGGCACCCTGTATTTTTTTATAAGTTCTCTTAAAACATTTGTAAAAGCCATCTTGCTTTTTTTCAAATTATCTCTCAGCTCTTCAAAGGGAGTCGGTTCTTTTTTAACTCCGTTTGCATAATCCACTCCAAACCCGAGCAGCGCATAGGGAATTTCGAGCTCTCCGGCTAGAACAATCTCGGGTCCTGCTGTCTGACTGACAAAGGAGGCATAATTTCGAAGCATTTTGATCTCGGATTTCGTATTGAATCTTGGCCCGTTAGCATGAGCATAAACAACGTTGGTTAGAGGGTCTCCGGCCGCAGCGATTATCTGTTGTCGCAATTCTTCGGAAAAAGGCATGTCAAAAATGTAATGGCCTCTTGATTTATCTCCTCTCTTTTCATATACCGTACAGGCCTCTCCATCGGGAAACCGATTATCCGGAAAATACAGATCGTCGAAAACAGCCAGCTTGGCAAGAGGAATGCTGGGGTCTAGTACTCCGCATACGCTTGTGGCGACTATTGCTTTCGTTCTCAATTCTTTCAAAGCTGTCAGGTTTGCCCGATAATTGATCATGTTAGGCAAGATACTGTGACCTTTACCGTGTCTGGCAATAAAGGCTATTTTTTTTCCCTCTACGGCTCCTTTCCTGATCGATGCATCTCCATATCTTGTTTCTATTCTTAAACCTTCTTCCTCCTCCAAACCAGGGAAATCATAAAATCCAGTCCCTGATATGATGGCCAGATCAATCATTCATAACCTCTTTAAATATCTTATGCTAAAATTATATCTGAATAATTATTATATCTTAATTATTATTTTTTTCCTGTACAAAGGTAGCAATATTCCTATCCAGAGAGTAATGAGAAACAGAGGAAAGAGCAAAGAACCGATTAAATGCCCTGCCCAGGAAGCCAGAAGGTGGTTGTAGATGTATGTTTTTAAAGGCAAAACTTCGCCCGACACTGCTACTTTAATCACGCTAATCAGCTTGACTATCAAAGAGGAACCCACATAGACTGCGATCGCATTTGTGCCCAGAACAATAAAGGGAGTAGCCCACTTTTTAATCTTCATTCCTTCGATCAGTCCATAGCAGAATCCCAAGGAAAGCAACGCAACTCCGGCTGTAAAGAGCACATAGGTGCTTGTCCAGAGCTGCTTGTTGAGGGGAAAAAGCGGATGAAGCAGAAGCCCGCTCAAGGTGAAGAAAACACCTCCTATTAAAATGCCGATGGTTTTATGAAGAATCATTTTGGAGGATCGAAGCCAATCACCAGTCAGAGTTCCCAGCAAAGTCGTGGCAATCGCCGGTAAGGTACTCAGAATCCCCTCAGGATCAAAACCAGGTTTATACAGATGGCCAGCAAGAAGGTGGCTGTCGATATAGGCACAGAGATTTCCCTCGTAAGCCAGAATTCCGGGTCCATAGCCTGGAACCGGAACCAATTTCATCATTAACCAGTAAATAGCTAAAAAAGAGAAAGTAGCCATGCACCGGCCTTTAGTGCCTGTCTTGAAGAAGAGGAGATAAGAAAAAAGATAACAGAGAGCAATGCGCTGCAGAACACCCGGAATTCTAATAGAAAAAAAATTAAAGTGGGGAAAGAGAGCAAGAAAAATTCCGAGACCAAAAAGGATAACGGTTCTCCTCATGGTTTTCAAATACAATTCATTCTTCTCGATGCCTTGCTCCATTCTTTTAGATAAGGAAAGAGATATGGAGACACCGACAATAAACAAGAAAAAGGGAAAGACAAGATCTGTAGGTGTCCAACCG
>JAUWJP010000292.1 GCA_030607635.1 Candidatus Aminicenantota bacterium | reverse complement strand
GGAGGTGATTTTAAAAAATTAAGAAAACCTGTCAAAGAAAACGTAAAAAGGATCATCCTCCTTGGCGAGGCCAGAGAAAAAATAAGAACTACCCTCAAGGGAATTGTCCCGATGGAAACTGTCTCCTCTATCGAAGAGGCAGTGAGACTCGGCTATTCACGAGCGAAACCGCAAGAAGTGATGCTTCTTGCGCCGGCCTGCACAAGCTTTGACATGTTTCAAAATTTTGAAGAAAGGGGCAAGGTTTTCAAACGCGAAGTGCTATCCCTTGAAAAAGAGCTTGGGAAAGAGAGGCAATAAGAATTATGGAAATATTCAGACCTTACGGCTTTGATAAGCCTCTTTTCTTCACGACTCTCATCATGATCGCCATGGGGCTAATTATGGTTTACAGTTCTTCAGCCATTTTAGCCAGTGAAAAATATGAGAATTCTTTCCATTTCTTCATAAATCAAAGCATCGCGGCTGGGATTGGAATAATCCTTATTTTTCTGATGATGCCCATAAGGAAGCCATTTTTCCAAAATTTTTACTTTGTCCATGGACTTCTTATCTTCTCTTTTGCTCTCCTGGTGCTCTGCTTACTCATGCCAGCTTTGGCTAATACAAACCGCTGGATCCAGTTCTTCGGCCTCAGGTTCCAACCATCGGAGCTGGCAAAAATCAGCCTTATTTTGTTTTTTGCTTCCTATTTTAACCGGAAAAAAGAAAAATTGAATGAATTTCAAACTCTTATTTTCCCGCTGACAGTCCTTTTTCTGTTTATCCTCTTAATCATAAAGGAGCCTGATTACGGTACTGCCCTTCTCATCTTTATCATCTGCTCGATAATGCTCTTCATCGGGGGAGTGAAGTTCAAACACCTATGTTACCTGGGAATCCTGTTTTTGGGTCTTTTTGCCTTTTATCTTTTCCAGGCTTCATACAGAATAGACAGAGTCTTTACCTTTTTATCGCCTGCAAAAGATCCCCAGGGCGCTGGTTTCCAGAGTATCCAATCAAAGCTGGCAGTCGGCTCAGGAGGTTTATTCGGGGTAAGTATCGGAGAAAGCACCCAAAAACTTTTCTTTCTTCCCTGCGCTCACACCGACTACATATATGCCATCCTGGGCGAAGAGATAGGCTTTATAGGCGCCATCTTCACCCTGCTTCTCTTCTTTGTTTTTTTCTGGAGAGGACTGGTGATTTCCCAAAGAGCACCCAATTTCTTCTCGCAAATTGTCGCTGCAGGACTAACGATGGCCATCTTTTCTCAAGCTTTGCTGAACATAAGTATTGTCCTGGGCTTAGGTCCACCGACCGGCATCCCTCTTCCTCTGATCAGCTTCGGAAGGTCTTCTCTCATATGTACTCTTTTCAGCATAGGCATTCTTCTCAATATCTCGCAGAGAAGGGGTACCAGTCGAATAAGAAAAGGCGGGTTTGATAAATCAAACCCTTACAGATAATTAAAAATGAAGGAGAAAAAAATCATCATAAGTGGCGGAGGAACTGCGGGCCATCTTTACCCGGCCTTAGCTGTGGGAGACAAATTAAAAGAAAAAGATCCTGCTCTTCATTTGACTTTTATCGGGAGCAGGAGGGAAGTGGAAAAAAATATAATGGATCATTATCATGTGAATTTTGTAGCATTGAATATCGAGGGAATTAAGGGAAGAGGCCTGAAAGCCGTAAAATCTCTTCTTCTCCTTCCTCTCTCCTTCTTGAAATCTTTCGTTATTCTCCTCCGCATAAGACCCGGGCTGGTCATAGGGGCAGGAGGTTATAGTTCAGGACCCGTTGTGCTTCTTGCCTCCTTGATGAAAATCCCAACGCTTATCCTTGAACAGAATCTTTATCCCGGTTTCACAAACCGCCTTCTGATTCCCTGGGTACGCCAAGCAGTAGTCTCTTTTAAAAGCTCTCTTCCCTCTTTCAAGGAAAAAGGAATATTTATAGGAAATCCTGTAAGAGAGGCGTTCTACCATCTCTCTCCCAAGGAAAAGTCGGAAAAACTCACAGTCCTTATCTTCGGAGGAAGCCAGGGATCTCATTTCTTGAACAAAACCATGATAGCCTCTCTTCCTCTTCTCAAAAAAGAAATAAAGAATTTAAGAATCTTCCATCAGACTGGAAAAAAAGATTATGAATGGGTCAGAAAAAATTACGCTCAAAACGGGTTTAAGGAAGTAACCATCTCACCCTATTTTTTTGAAATGGCTGATTATTTTCAGAAATCAGATTTAATCATATGCCGAGCAGGTGCGACCACCATAGCTGAGCTTATCGCTTCTCAAAAGGCATCTTTGCTGATTCCTTTTTCTCAAGCTACGGACAATCACCAGTATTTTAATGCCAGAGAATTGGAAAAAATAAGGGGCGCTGAGATCATTCTTGAAAAGGAATTCACGCCCGAAATCTTCGCCGATAAAATATTTTCTTTTATGCGAAACAAGGACAAGATAACCCTAATGGAAAAAAACTTGGTTCCCCGGAAAACAGAAAAAGTGTCAGAGGAAATCTCGAATCTCTGTTTTAAACTTATGGAGGCGTAGCTAAAGGAGTGAACAAGTGGTAAAACGCGTTTACAAAAAGCTCAATAACATCCACATGGTCGGCATCGGAGGCACGGGCATGAGCGGTATAGCAGAGGTGCTCTTGAACATGGATTACAATATCTCAGGAACAGATATTGAGGAGAGCGAAGTGACTC
>JAUWJP010000151.1 GCA_030607635.1 Candidatus Aminicenantota bacterium | reverse complement strand
TTTTTCAAACGCGGTTGAGAACCTTTGACCCAGATATAAAAAAGGAGGAGTTGAGCGGCGAGGGATTGCATTAGAAACTTGCTGAATCCTCCGATGTGATAAATAGGGATCTTCTCAGTCTTGCTATTTTAATGCCCATTCTTTGAGCTTCTCGTATTCTACCTCACCGCAGATGACGTCGTTGGTTTCCGTGTTAAAAAACGTGGGTGTCCGGAGCTGCCCTCCACATTTGGGAGCGATGATCGGCCTGTAAGAGCGCATCAAATCTGCATTTTTTTCATTATGCCAGATTTCGAGTCTTTCTAGCTTTACGTCTGTCTCTTTTTCTAATTTATCTACATAAGGCATCATTTTCTTGCAATGAGGACATTCCCTGGCCCAAAACATTATTCGTTTATGCATATTTTTTTCTCCTTACGAAAAGTCCACACCAGCACTCTCCATTTTCTTTATCTTTATATGTTTCGTGGATAAGAAAGTTGCAGGGACAAACGAGCTTTAAATCTTCCACAAAATCCTTTGTGATTAGCCTGCAGGGGCAGTATTTTAAGCCATGATTTTGCTCGTTATTGAATAGTCCATCCAGGAGCATCTTGACTTTTTCTCTGTCAGGATTAACTTGGAATTGATTATTTTCTGTGAATCTTTCAATTGATTCGAGAAATTTTTCCTTATCAAACTCAACTTCAGTCATGCCGCTTATCTTCTTTGCTTCTTCGGAAGAGATTTCTACATAGGCGCTCTTTACCAAGCAGGTGGGGCATATCTCTGGAGGTTTCACTCCATAGTGGCCGTCATTACATACAAAACAACGCCAATATTTCTTCATTTGATGAATTTTTAAAAATACTTATAGGACTATCTAGCGGATGACTGAATTAGCCCTTCTTGGCCATTTCCTGTTCCATTTCCGATTTTCTTGTACAGTAGTAACCATTCTTGAGGCTCATTTTTTGATAGACAGGGCACTTGGGACAGTCGCATCCTTTCTCTTCTGTGATTATTTTGCTTTTTCCAACTAAGGGGTGACAGAAGCCTATTTCTGTTTCCTCAGTTACAAAAGTCGGGCACGTCTTGCAGAGGCACATATCTTTAACCATTTGTAGCTGCTCTTTCATTTCTTTGATCATTGCATCTGCGTCTTCCTCTGTTTTGCCCATTTTTTCCATGAGCATCTTTTTGACCATACCTTCTCGGCTCATTTTTTTCTTGGGAGCTTGGGCTCCCTCTTTTTGGCCAGAGGCAAAGCCAAATTCGGCCATCATCAGTCCTAAAAGACCACATCCACTCTTTTCGAAAAATTCTCTTCTTTTCATGGACAAATCCCTCCTTTTTTTATTTTATTTAATACGAAAAAATTCATCAATTGTCAAATATATTTGGTATTTGGGGTCAGGCCCCATTTCTTTACAGAGTTTTTAAGTAGGCTATTAGGTCAGCGATTTCTTGTTGAGAGAGAGAAACAAAAGAGGGCATGGCGAGAAAAGGTGTTTTAAGTTGCTTTTTGATATTCTCAATACTGGATGGTCTTTTGCTGAAGGGGAGCCTTTCCTTTTTCAATATGTTTTTTAGGCCTGGACCATGTTTGTTTTCTTCCTTGTCTGCATAGTGACAAGAGAGGCATTTACTTTTGAAGAGGGCAG
This sequence comes from Candidatus Aminicenantota bacterium, assembly GCA_030607635.1. Lineage (GTDB taxonomy): Bacteria > Acidobacteriota > Aminicenantia > Aminicenantales > Aminicenantaceae > SOIV01. The sequence continues at coordinate 3,268 of JAUWJP010000151.1, read as the reverse complement.
CACCTTTTTCTGCGTTCCCTTGATGCAAAGTTTGAGATGGCTCTGATATTTCTGAGGATTGGGCCTGTGTACTTAAAGTTCTTAAGAAGAAAAAGCCTGCTGAAGTGCTAAACACCATAAAACTCAAGACAAAGACGATCATCCCCATTATGGGAACAAATCTGAGAAATTGTTTATAATATTGTACAATGGAAATCTTTAAAATAAAAATAATAATAAGTGCTAAAGACAAAACTCCGTGCAAGACAGCTCTTGTCGAGATCTGATCTCCAACCATGGCCCAGTATTTTAGACAGAAATAGCTTATCAATAAGAGCAGGCCGGCAAAAACAAAACCAGCGACTCTGTGCATTTTTCTTAAGAGTTGGGCGCTGACTTTCCTTTCTGCCTTTCCCATTAGACTTAACATAGTGATGACTGCAATAATTGCAGCGAAAATAAAAAATACAGCGAGGATTGACTTAACCATAAATAAAGACATGAATTTTTCCTCTTCTTAGGTTATATGTGTTTGTCTATTTTTGAATAAAATTTCGATTTACAAGAGAATTCGCGGGACAATCAGTTCGGGCTCTTCTATCCTGCGAGCAAATTGAGACTTTAACTTTGAGAAGCTTTTTCTTTATTCGGCAGCACCAATTTCACAGTAGTACATCTTGTCCAGTCTATAATCTGAGGCCAGTGGACATGCTCCGCATAGGCATCCGTTTTTTGCTAAATCGCAACTACTCTTTCCTTTTGCACAGAAAAAGCCTTCCATTTTGTCTTTCATGCACTGATCATGAGATGGGCATCCTCCGCAGATACATTTTTTCATATTTTCGGGAGTATCGGGAACTTTTGCCATTTTTTTCTCCTTACATTTTAGTAATTTTCCAGATATTTCCTCCAGACTTTTCTCCTTTTTTAAATCCAACCTCACCGTGGAGATCGGTGAAGTATAAACCGTCGGGCCCAAAGGCCAGACCACAGACGCTTGCTGGCCCTTGGCCTGTGTAAACTACGAAATCATTCAAGTATGTGACATTATCTCGCTTATCGATAACCATTTCAACGATCTTCTTACCTTTTTCTGCTCTTCCTTCATGATAGGCATGGCCGAACAGAGCCACAAAGAGATGATCCTCATAATCCACTCCGAACTGGTCCCCAGCAAAATCAATTGCAGTTGGAGCATGGGTATACCACCAGAAGAAAATCGAATTAGTCCTCATGGATTGGGGCCATCCATAATTTTCACCGGGAATGATCTTAGCAACCCTATCGTCTACTGCAGGTCCATTGTCCGAGATATACAGATGATTGTCAGATTTTCTCCATGCTGCACCAAAAGGATTTCTCAAGCCTTTGGCGTAGATATAACTTCCTGGTGTAGGATTATCCGAAGGAATTGAGCCGTCAGCATTCATCCGAAGGATTTTTCCTCTAAGGTCGTTATCATCTTGGGCTACATCTGGATCTATCATTCCGTCGCCAACATTGACATAAAGCTTTCCATCATGAATAGTCAATGCTTGCACTTGATGAGCAGCGTTGATTGATGGGATATTATCTATGATAGTTTCGGCTTTTTCTGCCTTTAGGCCGTCCTTGGTTGAGAATTTGACGACTTTGTTCTTGAATGATTCGCCTTCCTTGTAGAGCATGGAGGCGAAGACATCTCCATTTTCGTGAGCAACAATACCAATCACACCTGATTCGCCCGTTCCTGGCATCATGTAATTGGGATCATAGTTGAGCAAGTTATCGGCAAAGGTGAAGACATTTAATTCTTGAGTTATAACCTTGATACTCCCGTAGAGTTCAGTCACGTAAAAGAAAGGTGCGGATTTTTGTGGTTTAGGGTTAGGCACAAAAGCCAGGTTAACTGGAAGGAGGAGGCCGGAAACAACTTTTTCGATTTTAAAGCCATCTCGTATCTGCCAATTTTTGTTTTCAGGCATAAGCCACCCCCTCAATTCTATTTTTTCAGCCAAGAGTGCCGATGAAAATTAAAGTTAAGATTTGGTCCCATAAAGTTTTTAACTTTGTATTGAATAGCGCTATTAGTAATTAATATGAACAATCTATTTTGTCAAGTTTTTTGAGAAATATTTTTAAAATTTTGCGCTCGGGGTTTTAAAAATTACTTTTCATATTAAGATTAATTTCCTCTTTTCCCTGAATTTCCTTCCATTTGCATAAGAAAGAAATTCTTAGGCTCGATGAACCGCCTTGATATAGATATTTGGGTCGACCATAACCTCAACAAGAGAGGGGAGTGGTGAGTCTAGGGCCTTCTTGATCGCTTCGTCCAGTTTTTCAGGGTTAGAAACACGGAGGCCCATTCCTCCTCCCGAAGAAGCCATCTCAGCGAAGTTGGGATTAGGAAAAGAAACACGGTATTCAGGATAACCATATTCCTCTTGTTCTTTCTTTATGTTTTTAAGCTTTCCATCATTAAAGACGATTACTGTGATTGGCAGCTTATTGTGAACTGCAGTTGTAAATTCCATCCCAGCCATCCCGAACCCGCCATCGCCTGTTATGGCAATAACTTGACGTTTTAGCTGGGCGAATTGGCAGGCTACTGCTGCTGGAACCCCGAATCCCATGCCAGCCATGTTTGCACAGAGCAGGGTCTGCTGCCCTTCGCACATAAATCGCTTATAAAACCAGTAGATATGATCGCCCACATCTGAACAGATTAAGGCATCTTGAGCTAGTTGCCTTTTTAATGCTTGTATTACAGCGCCTGGGTGAATCGGTTTCTGCTTATTCCGGGCGTCTTCCTTGAGAAGCTCTTTATGCTCAGAATGAGCCAGTCGTATCGCCTTCAGAAAATCAGGTTCAATATTTCTTTTTTGTGTTACTTTCTTCAGCATTTGAATCACACGGAGAGCATCCCCTACAATGCCCCCCTTTACCGGAAATGTTTTTCCGACTCTTGTGGCATCGATATCGACTTGGATCACGTCAATTTTGGGAACAAGGTTGCGCTGCCTGAATCCACTGCCCAGAATGATGATCAAATCCGATTTTGCCACTATCCTTGGAGCAAATTGGTTTCCGATCGATCCTAAAACTCCCAGGACAAGCTCATTAGACTCAGGAACCATCCCTTTTGCTCGAGCAGTAGTAGCAATGGGAGCTCCGATATGGCGGGCAAGATCAAGGAGATCTGGACCGCAGTGTCGAGCACCCCAACCCGCAAAAAGGAGAGGTCGCTTACTTTTGGCTATCAGTTCTTCTGCTTTTTTAACGGATTCGCCTGGGTAAAGATCAGGCT
>JAUWJP010000082.1 GCA_030607635.1 Candidatus Aminicenantota bacterium | reverse complement strand
GGTAGCTGATCCCTTCTTTTTCTTTGTTCAAGTCTAATTGTTTGAACAGATTGAATATTTCCTCTTTTTCTCTGGGAAAAGGAGAATCTAAGATTAATTTTTGTTTCTGGTCTATTTCGCTAATGATGTTCGAAAATTCGCTTTTAATCACCTTGGCCTGGCTTCTCAATTGGCCCAGGCTTTTCTGATAGTAATTTGAAGAAACGAAGGCGGGGAGGAAGAAGGAAAGAATCAAAATAATTGCGGAGAGTATGGTTCCGAAGAGAAATCCATAAAAAAACCCTTCTTTTTTTATTGCCCCTCTAAAGATATTCAAATTTTCCCTGCCTTAATTTCTGTTATTTTCCAGGTGATTTTGGAATTTTCATTTTTCAGACTTTGCCTAAAGGAAGGACCACTGTTTTTTTCTTTTATTAAGTAAAAGAAGACATGGATGACATACTGGTTATTGTTTTTATTGTCCCGAAAAGACCACCTGGCTTTAAAAATAAAGTTTTGATTTTCAAGGTCAGAAGGGAGCTCTTTTTCTGAATAGAATTCAAAGGTGGTATAGGCGGAAAATATTTTTCGGAAAAGAAAATATGCTTGTTGGTTAGAAAGCTGGTCTGAAAAGGAAATAGGTTCGGGAAGAGAAATATTTATAGAACTTTTGGCTGAGAAGAGAGAATAGAGAATTTTAGGATTGTTTTGGAGGAATGCTTTTTCTATATTCTGAGTTGTTGTGGGAAGCAGGGAGACGAGTACCGTTAAAAGAACGACATTGAGATTTGCCACAAAAAAAATATTATCATAGCTTTCCTTAGTTAGGCAAGGAGGCAAAAAGTGCGGGTTTGATAAATCAAACCCCTACGGAGTTTTTTCGCCTTCTATTTCTTCAGAGACAATGTCCTTGAGCTCGTCTTTAATTTTATCTATTTTTTTTAACTTGGTTGAAATCTTAGCGAAAAGAGCTTCCTGGCTTTTTATGCCTTCCTGAATAAGAAAAGCTGCGCTCTCAGAGCGACTTTTGAACAAGCCAACATCAACTAACATTCTCAGCTTTTCCTTACTTTCATCATTGACACGGATCGTCAAAACTGTATTTCTAGCAACCATGGCTTTATCGATCACTTTCTTGATCGATTCAGCCGTCTTTACTGCAATCTTTTCGACTTGGGTACCCAATTCGTCGAGAGTAATGTGGTGTTTCTTTTCTTTATTTTCTGATTTTGTTTTTTTTGTCGCCTTCTTATTTTCCATGATCGATACCTCTCGTAATTTGTAAGTTAATTACAAAATACCAAATTATAGGTTACAAGTCAAGAATTATTTCTAGTGGAAGGGAAGAAATTATAGGAGTTAAAAAATAACAGAAATATTGATTATTTTAAAAGTCTGCCTTCTCTTTATTGTGACGAAAAAGAAAAATTGCAGTTGAGAAGGAGAAAACCTGGAGTTTTTATTATTTTATTCTTTTGTCTCTTCCTCTGTTGCTGCCTCTTCTTTTACTTCTTCTTTAGTTTCCGCTTCCAGCTTTTTCGTTCTCGCAGCATCTTTGATGCCGCTTATTCCAGCGATTAGAGCAATAAAACCGCCAAAGAAAAGTACCGGGGGGATGCACCCGAAAACGAGATCAATGAATTGCTGCGGCCATACAAGAATAACCAGATAAACGCCAGCTGCCATGGCAATTAAGCCTCCTAAGATAGCCAAAACTTTTCCCATAGGACTTCCTCCCTATAAAGTTATGTTTTAAAAGTTTTTCTGAGGCGCATTATAACAAATCAAAAATCAAGAAGCAATAAAAAAAAAGAATATATCTTCACCCTGAATTCTAAGCGAATTGGTAACAATTTCAAGTCTATTAATTGTCTGTAGACCTAGCCTATACAATAGGATAAAATAAACAGCACTACATCTTAAGATAAGAGGAGGTTGAACAGCAATGAAACACCTGAATTTAAAGAGAGTCGTGATAAGCATTTTCTTGATTTGGGGATTATCTTTATTCTCCTTTGGTTCTGGAGAGAACGATTCATTCCAGATTGGCGATTTAAAGCTTAATCCTGGGGAAATAAAATCTGGATACTTATCTGTCCCTGAAAAGGATGGAATCGGAACCCTTATCCCTCTGACCATAATCAATGGTGCGAAAGAAGGTAAAGTTCTGGCGCTTGTGGCTGGTGTGCACGGTTATGAATATCCTCCGATTTTAGCCCTTTATCGATTGAAAAAAATGATTGATCCTCAATCTCTATCCGGGACATTGATATTAGTTCATATCGCTCATCTGCCGGCGTTTCAGAAAAGAATCATCTATTACAATCCGGATGATTGGCAGAACTTGAACAGAGTTTTTCCAGGCGATCCGCAGGGCACAATTTCCCAGAGGATTGCTCACGTCTTGACAGAAGAGGTTGTTAAGAAATGCGATTTTCTCGTAGATCTTCACTGCGGAGATGGAAATGAAGCTCTTATTCCTTATTGTTACTGGATGCAGAGCGGCGATAAAAAGGCAGATGAGATAAGCCGTAATATGGTGTTAGCTTTTGGAATAAAGTATATCATCATCGATAAATCCCGCACCAAGGACAAAGCTCATTCCAAGTATTTGGGGAATACCGCTATTCTCCATTCAAAGCCGGCCATCACAACAGAATCCGGATACTTGGGCAAGACCGACGAAGAGTCTGTTATCCGCAACATTAAAGGCATTCTCAGTGTTATGAAGCTTTTTAAGATGATCGAGGGAAAACCAGAATTTGTCTCCGACCCAGTCTGGATCGATCATTATGAAGTCATTTACTCTAGCTCAGATGGCCTTTTTTATCCTCAGACCAAGATGGGCTATTATGTCAGTAAAGGAGAGAAAGTCGGGTATGTTACAGATTACCTCGGGAATGTGAAGGAAGAGCTGAGAGCTCCTTTTAGCGGAATAATCCTTTATATCGTATATACTCCTCCGGTTAGCAAAGGAGAGCCTCTTTATGAGGTAGGTAGAGTGAAGCAGTGAAGAGATAAATGGCTTTGAAATAGAGAAAGAAGGAAGTTTAGATGAAGCTGAAAGGCGTAATCTTTGATATGGACGGTACAGTTGTCGATGTAACCTATGATTGGAATCAAATTAAAGCAGAATTGAACTCCCAAGGCAAACCAATACTTACTTACCTCAAAAGCCTGGAAGAGCCGGAAAAATCAGAGAAATGGAAAGTGCTGGAAAAGCATGAAAGCGAGGCTACCCAGAAGGCTCGACTAAAACCAGGGATACGAGGATTTCTGGACCTATTAAACAAGAAAGGAATAAAGATAGCCCTGGTGACGAATAATTCTCAAAGGAGCGTTTCTTTCCTTCTAGAGAAGTTCAACCTTGAATTTGATTGTATCATCTCCCGCGAAAGCGGCCTCTGGAAGCCTTCTGGAGCTCCTTTTCAGGCTGTCTTGGAGAAGTTAGGACTGGAAAAAGAGGAATGTTGCGTGGTGGGGGATTCTCATTTTGATATCAAAGCTGCTGAGGAGACGGGAATTCCAAATGTTTTTATTTTAAATGAAGATAAGGAAAGGTTCGCTTCGATGCCTGCAGAAGTGTTTAGCTCTGTGGAAGAACTTATGAAGAGAATAGAACGGTTATTAGAAAAGGGGGAAACGGGTGAAACTTTAACAAAGAAAAGAGAGTTTTAATATATGTGAAGCGGAAAAAAGCTAATATTGAGGAGTAAAGAAATGAAAAACAACAATCAACTTAAATTTAAACCATTTATTATTATTTTTTTCTTTGTTCTTTTTAACGTTTTTGTAGTTGACCTCTTTGCCGACGGATTTATCGTCCCCGTGCCGCGCCCCGGGGAGAGGATTCCTCCTTTAACCGTCAAATACCACCGGGTAAATGTTGAGATCATAAACCAGGTAGCGAAAACTTCAATTGATCAGGTTTTTATCAATAATCACAACCGAGATATTGAAGGAATCTTTATTTTCCCTTTGCCAGAACGAGCCTCTATTTCTGAGTTCTCGATGTACATCGGAGGTAAAAAGGTTGAGGGAGAAATCCTGGATAGGGACCGAGCGCGCCGGATCTATGAAGATATTGTCCGGAGGATGAAAGATCCTGCTCTTCTTGAATATGTAGGGCGCAACATGTTTCGAGCCCGTGTTTTCCCGATTCCTGCTAATGGAGAGAAAAGAATCCAACTGTCATACACTGAGATTATCAAGGCTGAGAGAAACCTTATCCGCTATGTGTATCCTTTAAACACAGAGAGATTTTCCCTCCGTCCCCTGCAGGAGGTAACTATCTCAGTCGAAATTAGCTCAAAAATTCCTCTTTCCAATGTTTATTCACCTTCCCATAACGTTTCTGTGAGGAAGGAAGGAAAAAACAAAGCAAGAGTGAGCTTTGAAGGAAAAAACATCAAGCCGGAAAAGGACTTTATTATCTATTATTCTCTTTCCGAAGATGATATCGGGCTATCATTCATGAACTGGGAAGGTCCCGAAGATAATTATTACATGCTTTTAGCCTCGCCCTCTTATGTGGGTAAAAAAGAAAAGATCCTCAGCAAGAATCTTATTCTTGTCCTTGACAGTTCTGGAAGTATGAGCGGGAAGAAAATCAAGCAGGCCAAAGAAGCAGTGCGTTTTATCATTAATCATTTGGATAAGAAAGATAAGTTCTCTCTTGTGGATTTTGATGATGGAGTGAGCTTGTTTTCTTCTGAGATTATTCCTGCTAGTCGAGAAAATATAGAGAGAGCTCTTCGCTTTGTGGACGGGGTAGAAGATTCTGGAGGAACTAACATAAACGATGCCCTGCTTCAAGCATTGGAGATGATTGAGCCTGGAGAAAGACCTAACTATATTCTTTTTCTCACCGATGGCCTGCCCACAGTAGGCATTACCGGTACTGCAGAAATATTGAGGAACATCAGTAAAGCCAATGAGCTTAAGACCCGTATAATCGTCTTTGGAGTTGGCTACGATGTCAACACAGAGCTTTTAGACAGAATTTCTTCTGATAACAGGGGAACTTCGGTTTATGTGGCTGAGGACGAAAATCTTGAAGTTGCCGTATCAAATTATTATGAAAAAATATCATCGCCACTTCTTTCTGATTTGAAGATCGATTTTAAAGGCATTGAAGTGAGAGACACTTATCCGAGAGTAATGCCTGATCTGTTTAAGGGCTCGCAGTTTGTGTTGGTAGGAAAGTATACAGGCAAAGGCAACGTGACAGTGGCCCTTTCCGGAAAAGTAGGGAAGGAAGCCAAGAAATTTATCCTTAGAGATCAAGAGCTTATCAAAGCGGAATCCTATAATTTTCTCCCCCGTCTCTGGGCTTCGAGAAGGATAGGCTATCTTATCGAAGAAATTCGACTCCAGGGAGTAAATAAAGAGCTCATTGATGAGGTAAAAAAACTTGGATTAAGATACGGAATCGTAACTCCTTATACTTCCTTTCTTGTTACTGAGAAAGAGAGGCTTTCCCTTGATATGGCAGCTCCGGAGGCAGAAGAAGCTCTTAAAGCTCGCAAAGTTACCGGCGCTGGGGCAGTGAAAATTGCCAGGGGTGCACAGAAATTAAAAGCAGTAGCGCAGGCTCCCCAGGTTGTTTCGCAGATGATAAAATATAAAGAGGACAAGACTTTTTACCTGAAGGATAAATACTGGGTGGACAGCCGCTATGAAGAAGAAAGCCCTGTAAAAGAGGTTCGCTTTAATTCAGAGGAATATTTTCGTCTTCTTTCTGCAAAGCCTGGAATTGCGAAATATCTTTCTGTTGCTAAAAACGTTATAGTCAATTTTGAGGGAGTGAACTACAAGATAATCGATACCGAAGATACACAGGACTTGAAAAAGGAATTAAAAAAGTAAGCATAATACTTAATTTGAAGAATTAAAATGGTGTCTTCTTTTCTCTGCTGAGCTCAGCGCACGCAATACCTCTCAGGTTAAAGCACTTGTTGCAAGATATACACTCTGATTTCTTTATCTCTCCTGTACGGAATTTTCTGATTAAAAAAGGTTCACGAATAAAAGGCCGACTCATGGAAATGGAGATGCTTACAGTTGCTTAGTTTAACTTGATTTATTAGGGATTATTGATAAAAATAGGATAGATTTTGCCTAAGGAGAGAAAATGCAAAAAGAAAAACTGTTAATGATTCCGGGTCCGAGTCCTGTTCACCCTCGCATCATAAACAGCCTTTCTCTACCCACTGTTTCACATGTTAGTCCTGTGCTAGTAGAGGAATTAAAGGAAGCTCTGGCTAACCTGAAGAAAATAGTCTTTTGCGAGAAAGGCGAGCCGTTCATCGTAGCTGGGGCTGGGACTTTAGCCATGGAAATGGCAATTTTGAATACTGTTGGGAAAGAAGAAAGCTTTCTCGTCCTCTCCCAGGGATTTTTCGGCGAGAGGATGGATCAGATCGCCCGGAGTTTTGGCCTCGATTGTGATATCATCGAGTGCGAATGGGGGAAGGCAGTTCTTCCTGAAGAATTAGAACAGAAACTCTCCGAGAAAGAATATGCTGCAGTGACTGCGACCCATGTGGATACATGCACCGGAGCCTGTGCTCCTGTCAAAGATTATGCTGAAGTGCTGAAAAAACACGATGTCCTCTATATAATCGATGGTGTCTGTGCCACAGGCGGGATAGAAGAAAGGATAGATGACTGGGAAGTTGATGTGGTCTTGACCGCAGCTCAGAAATGTTTCGGTGCTCCTCCAGGTTTATCGATTTTAGTCCTCTCAGAGAAAGCTGTGGATAAAAGGAGGAGCATGGAAAAGATTCCCGCTTACTATTCAGATGTTTTGCGTTGGCTGCCTATCATGAAGGACCCCTCAAAATATTTTTCGACTCCGTGTGTCAACGAAATCAGGGCATTTTATGAAAGCACAAGGATAATCCTTGAGGAAGGAATTGAGCGAAGGTTTTTACGACATGAGCGAGTTGCTAAGGCTATAAGGGCGGCTTTGGTCGAACTGGGATTTTCCCTTTTCACTCAAGAGCCGTTCTTGGCTGATACTCTTTCTGTTGTCAAATATCCGGAAGGTGTCGAAGATAAATCTTTCCGGAGCACATACTATGAGAATGGAATTGTGGTGGCAGGGGGGTTAGGTGAGACTGCAGGGAAGGTTTTTCGAATGGGGCATATGGGAAACCTGTCTATATCGCAGGTCTATTTTGCTCTTAATGCCCTGGAGAGAACTCTTTCTACTCTGGGGTATAAATTTGAGGCAGGCTCAGGTCTTAAAGCTGCAAAAGTGATTTTAGGTGAATAGTAGGTATCTGAGAGTCTAAGAGAGATGAAGAATCAGGTTTTTTTTATTCGTGCAGCAAGAGAAGATGGGAATGAGGTCCTG
>JAUWJP010000001.1 GCA_030607635.1 Candidatus Aminicenantota bacterium | reverse complement strand
TTCTCTTTACGCTCGGAATCCGCCGGTGGATTGTAAGTTGCATATTTTACAATACTTATTATAGAAAACCTGTGGTCTTGTCTGTGGTACTGTATTTCTCTCTTATAGGCGCAATTTGCTAAGAATCTGTGGACTCGTTCACGGCCCCACCCCCAGCGTTCCCCGAGTTTTCTTTCAGCTATAATCATCTGGCCTCTTTTTAATTTTATAAGCTGATCTCGATAGTAAAGCTCATATTCAAGTCCAGCCGCAGTCATTACTAGATCCATCCAGGCCTCAAACTTTGAAAACTTTCTTGACTCCTTCCAATACTCATGACTCTTTATTTTTCTCCATATTTTTATATAGCCTCCAGTAGCCATTCATGTTTTCCTTTTGAGAAAAAATATATATAAGAGAGGCAGCAGGTACAATCACCGTACTCACTTGGAGGTGAATATAAGGAAGGTTTGGCTTTCCCTACTACCCCTACAATGGATCATCTTCTCCATATTTTTTTGGAGTGGCCTCTTTTTCGTAATCTTCTTTTTTTCCTAAGAAGGTAATCTCGTCAATGCCCACCTGAGTTGTCGTCCTCTTGTTGCCATGTTCGTCTTCCCACTTGTTGTTCCTAAGCTTCCCTTTTATAGCAAGCAACATTCCTTTCCTGCAGTATTTATGACAGAGATCTGCTTTTGAAGAAAAGGCAACAATGTTATGATACTGGACCTTATTCCTGGATCCCTCAAAGACTTCATTCGTGGCCAATGAGAAGCGGCAGAGATTAACCTTGTTCTTTCCCTTGCCCGTATCAAAGTTGATATCACCGGCAACCCTACCGACCAACATAACAAAGTTTATAGAATTTAGATCTGCCATTTTAATCGTTAATCAGATGCCACAATTCAGTTAACCTTAGAAACTTCTGGTACTCCTTATAAAGCTCAGACTCTAGGATAATCGCAAACTCCTCTGGACCATCAGTAAAGTCCAGCCGCAGAGCGGCAGCCCTTTCCGGGATCCACTTTGTTCTTGCCTTCCAACCATAGAAGTAGGCTGCCAGCTGCATCTTCACGTCATCGTATAACTTGGGCGTAAACTTAAAGTCGATCAGGTATAAGATCTTCTTAGGTGGTTTCCCTAGCCTAGCAGCCAGGTCAAACTTTCCCTTGTATCCTCCGCCCTCTTCACTCCATACGGGACACTCTACCTCAATCATCTCAACCTCATTTAGGATCCACCAATCTATGAATTTCTTGAAAGGCTTGGCTAGATCCTCGTCAACGTCTATTTGGGCACCATCCTCTGCATGAAGAAAATCTTCAATTGAGGCGTGAGCTCTCTTTCCCCGATCAGCGGCCGCATCTTTTACCATGGTATGCTGGGCCTTGGCTTCTTGTGTTATCTCACTTGCGTCACCGCCGAAATCCTTCTCTACTGCAGCTATGATCTTCTTTAACTTCTCTGTCATTGCCTCAGACTTTACCAGCGTCATACCTTCGATCTCAGCTAAGACCTTGGTTATGCTGTTGCCAACAAATTCAATGGTTTTCCCCTGCATGAATTCAACCCCCAAGCGGGTTGCCCAGGGGATCAATTGAGGCTTGCTTAGCTGCCCAATAATTTGTGTGACATGAGGGAGGCCTTTTGTCATAAAGGATCTACCTTCTTTTCCTCTTCAGGCTCCTCTTTCTGAGCTTCCGCTTTGAATATTTCTGATTCCAGGAATTTCTCAACAGCCCACTCCATGTTTTCTTTTATCAGCTTCAGGTCATCGAGCTTACCTTCAGTAAAAGACCAGTTGTTAAATTTCAGGCCAACAAATTCCCTGTCAGGCTTACTAGGCTGCAGCTCCTCACCTAACCATTTCTTGAATAACTTTGCGTCAACGCCCCCCGCCTTGAGGTATTCTTTTATATCCTCAACAACGAGCTTTTTTATTGCCCCTTCATTTTCCTTTATAATTCTACTTGCCTCGGTCTCTTGTGGTGTTACTGAGGGATCCGGAGGCTTCTCTTCTTGTACGGGTTCAGCTTCAGCGGCCGGTTGCTCCTTGGATTTCGTAAACGTCACCTGATCCTTCTTTTCCTCTTCAGGTTCCGGAGGCTTCTCTTCCTCTTTAGATGGAGGCTGGATAATATCAACAAGCCCTTCGTCTTGCATTTCCTCTACGGTATTTAGTCCAAGGGAAAGACGAGCATCGAAAACTTGCAGGCCATTTTTAACACATCTCCATAGATACATATTTGTCGGGTGCTTCATCCAGTTGTCTTTACTAAGGAGGCCTGCCCGCCTTGCTTGCTCCTCATTGAACTCTTCAATATGATCCCGCTGCCCTTTCCTGGAAAACTTTAGCCGGCAGCCTTTGTTAGTCTTCGAAAGGACTTCCACACGAACACCCTTCTTGATTGCCAGGGCTAAGAGAGCTTCTCATTATATGCACAAGGTGCATCCTCTTTGGCTGCGGATCACATATATATTCCTTAGTCAAGCCATGGGTGGAAGATCTATCTCTTGGCCCAGCTGGATCACGGCAGCAGCCTGGTACTGATTCTCTATCCCAGGAAAGAGGCCTGCCTTACTAAAGACGTCAGACAGATTCATCAGCTGTTCATAGTTTGGCATGACCTGGACGATCTTTGTTTCCGGGACTTTAACCATGGTTTCTTCGGCCGTTGGCTGATCAATTATGGTGCCCTCTAAGACCTCTTCTGTTTTTTCCTTCGGCTTCTTCGCTGGCGCCGCCTTTGTTTTAGTTTTTGTTTTATTTGCTGGCATTATGCCACCTCCACAATTTTAAATTTTACTATTTTATGTCCCTCTTTTTTCCATGCTTCCAAGTGCGGCACTTTTCTTTTGACGCCTCTAATGGTGTAGCCCATTGTCCACCGCAAAAGAGAACCCCACCTATTCTTGACTATCCATCCATCATATTTTGCCATAATTCACCTCCCTAATCTTTCCAGTTATAAATCCCACAAAACTTTCCTTTTTTATCAAACGAAAAACCTATCTCTTGCTTTTCCAATACTACCTCAGTACCCTCAGCATCCTTATCGACCCTCGGCTCCACCTTATCGAAATCTCCGCAACGATGGGCATTTACTTTTTGCCGAGATAAAAATTCTAAAAGCAATTCTATTGTCGTCATTTTATAATCTTGTTCTTGATGATGGTTTCTGGAATACTCTTATCCCAGGAATATTTGTTTTATCTTTTCGTTCTCTTACGATCCTGTTTATTTCAAGGATATCGAGAACGTAATATTTTCTAGGGATCTTGTCGCTGCCAGGATCCTCTTCTTCCCAAGTCCAGTGTTTTGTCAGATACGTTCCGGCAGCCTTTACCACCGGTGGCAGGGGCTCGGCCATGGCCGTTTCTGTTTTCCGGATCTCCTCGGCCCCCTCTTTGTCGCCCAGCCTTTCAACGTCCCTTGCCTTCTCAAACTTCTCCTCTATCGCTTCCTCTGCCTCTTCCTTGGCCTTTGTTCTTATCTCGTCTTGATCCGCCAGGTATTTCGTTATCGCAGGCTTTACAATTCCCTCCGCTTCTTTTGCTGGGGCCTGAAGCCTCTTCTTTATTGATACGTTTTCAGCTACGGCCGCCTTGCCTTTTTTTATAGCGGGATCCATCATTTCAGCAACCGCCTTGATGTAGGTTTTTACGCCCTTCATAAATTCGTTGGCCCGATCCAGCGTTGCCTTGCTGTTGATGATGATGAAGTTAGCTCTGGCTGGAAAACTAGCGGCCGTTACTTCTAGTTGCTTTATCCTTGCTTCTTCCATCCTTTTTCCTTCTCCTTATTTTTGCTGTATAAAATCTACGAACCTTCTTGCCTTTAATGTAGGTCGTTGTCTCGTCCTGTATTCTCATGGATCCACTTTTAAAGAGGATCTGGCTTCTTGTCCTTTACCAGGTGCTTTGACTTCGTGATAATAAGTGCGGCCTTGTCCAGCTGGCCTTTCCTGCGCTTTAGATCCTCCAGGAGCTTCTTTTTCTTGTCAATTGAATCATTTGTGCGCTCTATGTCAGAATGTATTCCGCTTATTTCTTCCTGGAGGGCATTGAAAACAAAATCCTGGTCGCCGAAAAGATTAGACTGCAGCTGATCTCCCTTGCCGCTGAATGACCCCGCATATTTTTCTTTGAGGGTATCTCTTTTTTTCTTGTCCATTTTCTCTCCTTTAAAGAGGGGACGGGGGTTGCGCCCATCCCCTAAGAAATGGGCCGCTTGGCACATAAAGAGAATTTGTTTGGCCCCTAGTCCTTGAAAAGACAGGGTCAAAGAACTATAGATAGCTTACGTTAGCAACCTTAACGCCTATCTCAAGTTTGTGTGGGGCCTGGCCCCAGTTTAGCAGACTCGACCTCGATCGCCGTCAATAGCTGCGCCATGTTATGAAAGACTCTTGGAGCGCCATGGTTGAAATTGGCTATGTAGTGATTGTCCGCCAGTTTTATATCAATAGATATCCACCTCCGGAACTCAGGCTTAGGAGCTGAAGAGGGCTCCGAGACTTCTTCTCTGTCTTCGTCACACGTGTCGCCATTTGACATTGTTTCACCTCCGTTTAAAAATTCTTGATAATGACATACAAAAAAAACAAGACAATTACCAGGATGACCGCCAATACAAAAATCAGCGGCCAGTAGCGCCTTAAAAATTTCATACTTCTTTGTTGACCGATATAAGATGACCGTTGGAAATGTTGATTGTGTTTAAGACGTCCTGCAGGTTGTCAATGATACTGTTCAGGTGGCCAGATGATCTTGGATTTTTTGCAGCATCAATGCTGTCTTCTTTGGGCTCTGTGCATAAAAGCTTAGCTCGGATCTCACCCGATAAATTTAAGTTTTTCTTAGAAGATTCAATCAGATAGTTAATCTTCTTTGATATTGTGGCCATCTTTCCGCCACCTTCTGTGGCCACATCGGCCATTTCGATACCATTTGACATTTTTACCTCCGTTATATTTAATTTACGTGTATCATTGGCTTAGTTAAGCAGAGATCGTCCAGCTGTGGGGTTCTCCTAAGGGATTCAGGGGGATTTTTGATAGGAGTTTACATAATTTATGCGAATCGTTACTTGTGGCAGGATTTGATCTAAAATTCATTGTGTCGCATCTGGCTATGTCTAGTTGACATAATAACCATTATGTGAAGTTACCTTCACTTTATTATTCATTCTCTTCATCTTTATGTTTTCTCAGTTCACTTTCTTCCAGGATTACTCTATAGCCTTTCTTGGATAAAGTTTTGATTGCATTCTCTATGTTTTCATTATGGATATTTTCTAAAATTTCGTCTGGAAGTAAAAACAAAGGATTGATATTCAGAACGTCCCCGGCCTTAATTAAATCACTAACTTTATAATCGTAGTCAAATTGTTTCTTTTTGGTGAGCCATTGAGGCCCCCCTTCCATTTTTAAGCTGAATTCTTTTTGGGTCATTCCCGTTATTTTCCTCTGAAGTTCTATCTTCCTGAGTATTTCCTTGGAAACCGAGTCTATTATCTTTGAGCTTGCTTGTCCCAACTTAAACTAATCCCAGGCCTTTCTCAATTTTGTATTTATTTCTTTCGTTTAAATTAGTCTTGCCCCTTGTAAAGTCGCTTATAGTTGCTCCGGTTAAACCAAAAAATAGACCGGCTTTCGTAAGGGTCATGTCTTTTTCATTTAAGAATTTCCTGAGGCTCTTTCTGAGTTTATCTTGGTTCATAATTAAATTATATTTAATCAAAAACCATTGTCAAGAAAAATATTAAAAAAATTAAAATAATTTGACAATCAAAAATCATAGACTATAATAATAGGGAAGGGAAATCAAATGGAACTCGTCAAGTATATATTTGCTGTAATTCTTTATTTAATACTTTTGTTAATAGCAACATGGCTAGTCCAAAATTCATTGTGGTTATTTCTTGCGGTTTATGTTCCCTTGTTGGTTATCGGTTGCGTAATATGGTATTTTTTGTTCAAATGAAAAAGAAGAGATAATCACTTCAACTTAATAACAAACTCCTTGCTTTTCCTTTCCTCCAGGAACCATTCAACGATCGAGATCATCAACCTGTTTAGGGTTATATCATTCTTAGCTGCAATCTTGACAAGCTCTTGTTTAATCTTAACGTTATCTTTGGGAAGTCGAATGTAGAGGTCAGCCGGCCTTGTTTTTTCTTTCATTTTTTCACCTCCAATGTGGACATAAATAGTATAAAAATTACCGCTTTGTGTCCACTTTAATTTGCGCCAGCTATTGTTACGATCTGGCCAGGAAAAGCTTGCGCTTCAAGCTTGCGATCCACTGATGACAAGCCCATTGCTTGTATATCTTCCAGCCTCTAGTACCACTTGAATAATGACATTGACACTTCTTGCATAGCCCAGAATCTTGACCGCCGATCCGCCCATGTTTAGCAATGAATTTCCTGGCAGCCTTGACATTTTTAAACCAGATCGTACCGCAGCCCTGGCCATTGTCATAATAGACGTTTTCACCTAAGACGTTTGTGTCTCTTGCGATGCCGTCAGCATAGTCGATAATGCTCATGTTACACCTCCATTTTAAATTTTAAAGTTTGCCCTTTTATCTAGTGGCAATAAAAAGCGCTCCACAATAATCGCATTGAACCCTTGTTCTTCCTGGAGCATTATAGTAGGTCTCATAATTGACTTTGTGACAGTTGGGACAAGTCCACTCACACTTGATAGGCTGGATTATTTTCATCCTTACTTCTTTTATTTTCTTCATGTGTTACACCTCCAAATAATTTCTCTTTTCTTTTGTTACCGAGATAATTTTGTATCCTTGCTGCCAGTTTTTTCTTAGATGACTCCTGATCTTCGCCATGACCGACTCTCGATCTTCTTCAATGTCATAGTTAGAAGAGATCGGAAAATCCAGATCATAGGTTGCTAGATTGCAGCCATAGCCGACAGCTTTGACCCTGTAAGTAAAAACCATGATTAAACCTCCATTTAAATTTTGCCCTTAGGCAATGCCTGGATACCCCACAAGGTGAGGCAGCCAGGGACAGCCTAAGGACTGTCCCGCCTTTTAGATGTGCTCCCCTGCGTTTAATCTCTCCAGAATTTCCTTGGCTGGTTTAGGAGTGAACCGTATGTCCCTTTCCATTCCTATGCCGAGCGCACCATTGACAGTCGATAATTCAGACAAGGAAAATGATCCCACCTCTATTTCTGATCCCTTTGCTATGCCCCATAAATAATCAGGATCATCGGGATCTTGGTTCATCAAGTACCAACTCCAGGAGCCACAAGGATCAAAGAATTTTGCCACTACCAGCTGGCCCATATCGGAGCCCCTAGAAAATTGCGCTTGAGCCTTTTTTGCGATTGCCTTTGTTATTAATTTCATTTTTTCACCTCCGCTTTTGTTTTACATTCGCCATCATCGCCTAGCTCATAATGAAGATAATAAGTGCAGCAAGCTTCACCCGTCCCCACTTTTTTTTCGTCTGCAAACCTACAGCCAGCGCAATTCCTTTCTTGCCATTCAGACAATGACTCATGATATTTGTCCTTCATGAATTCACCTCCAAGTTAAATTTTAAATCTTGACTGTTATTTCTCTATGCAGTCAATAGCCGACTCGACAATTTCCATCCAGCAATCACCCATCCCAGCATCGACACCCGTTGTGACCCGCTGCAATTCCTTTTGATCCAGGCAGCGCCCCAGCTGGCGCCAGGCAACATTTTGGACGTCCTCTTCTGTAAGGTAATAAACAATCAGATCATCGCCGTTGTCATTGTGCAGCTTTAAAAGATTGTTAATCGAGATCATCATTTTAAGACACCTCCAAGTTTTATTTAAGGGTTTGAAACCTTAGAGGCGGCGCCAGGGATTGAGGAACCTGGCACCGTCTGAGGTTGTCAATCCTCTACTGGTTATAATAAAATTCATCTTGGGCAGCCGCTTCGAAGCTCCTGGACTCAGCAGCACCGCAGAGATCATCATCACAAAAAACGTCCTTTGTTTTGGGAAAGTAAAAAACCCTGTCGCCCTTCTTGATCTCTTTTTTGCAACGTGAACAACTTCCGGAAAATCTTGCCCGCAGCCAATACGGATCACCAGCATAATAATATGAATTGTTTTGCTCGACCTTTCCCGCTGCAACCTTTTGATCTAGCTCTTTTTCATAATCGCCGATATCCCCATTGTCAGCGAATGAGAAATAACGCCCAGCATCGCCGAGGATCACGTGATCAAGCAATCTAATGCCGACAACGTGTGCACCAAGACCGATCTGTTTTGTGATCTCTCGATCCGACATGGAAGGATCAGGATCGCCAGACGGATGATTATGAACACAGATCAAAGAACAAGCATTATTAAGCAGCGCCGACCTTAGAACCTGTTGAACGTAAACAGGCGCCGAGTCAACATTGCCGACTGTGTGTGTTTCAATAGCGGTAACAAAGTTCTTAGAATTGAGAAACAACAGGACAAATATTTCACGATCCGCCTTTTGATATCCGCTCATTTTTTCTGCCACCTCTGCCGAGGTACAAAAAGAGAACGGCTTTTCAATGACTGGCCTTTGAAAGATTTTTAAATCATCGAGACTCATTGTTACACCTCCAAGTTTATTTGAAAGGCTTTACCTTTCAGAGGCTACGCAAGGACGCCAGCCCTTGCATAGTCTAAAAACTAGCAAGCCTCTTTTTTGGATCGTTCGAAAAATTCAGGCTTTACGACCCTTAGAATCTTTTCAGCAGTCCCCAGGATTTTTATTGCCGACTTGTCAATTTTTTCGCTGCTACCATGCCAGCCGCCGATGTAAGAAGCGGCGCCCTGATTGTCAATGCCCAGGCAAGAGCAAACTAGAAAGCTTGTAGCCTCCGCCTCTAATTCCTTGACTTGACGGGAAAGATTGTCACCCCGCCCATTCGAATGATCCAGCATGATATGAGACAATTCATGAAAATAAGTAGCAACCATTTGCGCCTTATTTTGTCTATTGGAAACTCTTATTTTATGCCCATCGGTTGAACCATCACCCAGGCAATTTGACACCTCTAAGGGATAATCAAACTTTGATGAAACATCATCAAGGGAAAGATCACCATTGCCCGAGATCATAGAATTCCCAATTTTCAACTCTTCGCCGCTGGTTTGACTGATATCAAAAACAGGAACCGAGAAGAAATAGGACACCGTTTTTTCCTGTTGTTCGTCTTCGTCTTCGTCTTCATCTTTAGGTTTAGTTTTGAAGAAACCTGGCGCAAGAATCCAGAGCGCCGCTTCCCCTTTGTTGACCGATCTGTTGTGTTTCCTCCACTGGTTGAACCCAGCGCAAATGGTAGCATCAGCACGTTGAAAAGCGATCAGCAGCATATTATAGAATGAGTATTGACGAAAACCACCCCGCCAGCGATCCGCAAAAGCTTTTAATTTTTCGGGATCGGTCACAAGATTAGATGCTAAATCTTTAAGCTTGTCTGTAAGAAATTTGCTCCGCTCTTTTCCCTTCATGATCCCACCTCATCAGCGGCAACCGCTCGATAATCAACAACGAGAGTCCATCTCATTGCCAGATTCCAAGCGGCATTTTCTGCCTCTTTTAAGGTATTGTAGCGCATTGCGTTTGAATACCATTTAGGGTCGGAGCCTGTCTTGACTTCGATTTTAAATTTAGTTGACATGAATTCACCTCCAAATGAATTTCACCTCTAATCATACCATGAGATTGCAAACTGTCAACAAACAACAGAGGTAAAGCAAGCAGAGCGCAAGCAGAAAACAACAGCGGCGAAACCTGGAGGAGATGAGGAGATCACCAGCAGCAGAGCGCCGCCAGCCCGCAGCGATCCAGCGCCCACAACATCGAGCGCCCCCGCCGCTTATAATGAATAATATTAATAATTGAATAATAGAGAGTTATAACTAATAGAGAACATAAGATAATATATTAAGTAAGTATAATATTAGATATAAGAAAAGAGATCTTGACTCTTAATTATTATTATTAGATTAAAGATAAGATAAAAATAGATCGATCGGTTCCGTTCCTGCAAACAGCGGCGATCCGTCCAAAATGCCAGGATCAAGAGAGAAAATAGGGAAATTATGTAGAAAATAGGGAAAAAAGAGGTGAAATTACCTCTGTTGGTGTCGCATAAGGATAATTATGTCAACTACACGCCGTATTCCGACCCCTCAGATTTTGGGGGGGGGACATGGGGATTTTTTATTTGACCCCCTCTATTATCATACAACCCCTACTCTCCTGATTTCATATTTTCATTTTTATAATTTTATATTTTTATATCTCTTTAATAGTTCTTCTCTCTCTTTAATTTCCTCTTTCTTTTTTTCATCTTTCAAAATATTAATAGCTTTATTGATGGCATTTAGCTTGGCCACTTTACTTGTTAGCTCTTTAGATAAGTCTGGGTGATTTCTTGAAAGGTTGAGGATTTTAGTAGCGAGGATGGAGATAGGGTAGCCTAGGTCTGACAATTAATCCTCCTTTATAATTTTATCTTTTAACATAAGGAATTGGTTTCTCTTTTTCTTCTTTTGCTTTTTCTACAATCTCGTTTTCTTTTTGTTTCTTAGCTTCATTTAGGATATCGACAGCCTCGTTAATTTGGTCAAGCTGATTCACACGTTGTGATTGATTGACGCCGGTAAGCTGGAGGGAGGTTTTAAGCAGGCAGCCTTTGGCCATAAGGATAGAGGTTGGGAATTCCAGGTTCGACATTGAAAACTTTTTTCTATATTTCTTCTCTTGTTCTTTCTCGTCTTCTTCTCCGCACTTCTCAATCAATTCATCCAGGGGGCTGGGTTTCTTTTCTTCTTTTCTTTTCTCATAAACTTTCTCGTAGGCTTCCAGGTAAGCAGACTCTCTCTTCTCATCTCTTATTTTTTTAATTAGCTTTACGTCCGCACCTGCCGTTCTACAGTTTGTGCAGCCCACGTTTCTTTCCGGAATATCTACTGAATTAAAGTAGGAGAGCTTAAAGGTAGAGCCACAGTAGCCGCATTTATATTCTGCTATTATCACTTCTCTATTTCTTCTTTTAGGCTTTCGAGTATATCTTTTTTATTCTCTTCAGCGGCGAAAGTATCCTTTCGTTGAAAGGGCTTCTTCCCTGACCTGCTTGGGCCTACCTTTGTACCTTTGAAGATCTTGACGTAATTGACCTTTGGATCCTCCAGGGACCTTTTGATGTACGGAAGAAGATCTTCCAGGGTGTCTTCTACGATGGTCTTACCTTCGGATCCGTCTTTCATAATTTCTTGCATATTATTCTCCTTTTTTCTTAAATACTAATTTTCTCATATCTTCCAGGTGGAATTCCTTGGCTTTCAGGACAGATTTTATTTGCTCTAAATCTTCCTGATCTTTAAAGCCCGCTGCAATAAGAGCCTTAAATAATTCTCCAAAGAAATCCATGGCGATAAGGCCATCTATTTCTAAAAAGGGCTTGAGATCCGGGAGGGAAGAAAAGGGTTTATAATTCTTTACTTCGACCATTTTAATTTCTTGTGGTGCTGCCACGTAGAGGACTTTGTTATGTTTCTCAAAAACATAGACTCCATACAGATCTCTTGCAACGTCATGCTCAATATCAATTTTCATTTTACTCTCCAAACTTCTCGTAGAGTTTAGCGTCCAGGTATTTCTTAGCTTTGATCTTACCTTCCTGCACAGACTTGATGGGAATAGATTCCGGCCGGTCATCAAAGATAAATAAGATCAACCCCTCTTTGCTTCTATAGATCTTGAAGTGGGGGAGAACAAAGCCTCGGCAGGTTTCATTGGTACTTCCAAACCATTGAATTTTATCCATGAAAATATCTCCTCTCCCGTAACAAATTTCTTAAATGATGTTCTCTCACGATCTCGTCCATCGTGTTTCCGCATTGAGGGCAGATCCAAGCATGCCGAGCAGGATCCTTAACCATCTTGACGAATGGTTGATGCAGCTGGCATTTAGCGTGTCTGAATAAGTGGATCGATCTTCGATCATCTTTGCCCAGTTTCATGGTCCGATCCCATTTTTCTTACAGTATTCCATAAGCTCCTCTTCACTATTGCAGCCTAAGAAAAACCAGTACAGCTTGAGATACCTTAAAATAGCCTTCAATATCTTTTTCATTTTTTCTTCTTAAAGAATCCAATCTTTTTTAGTATCTTTATTTCACTAGGAAACCAAACACGTGGGACGGGATGCCTTAATGCCCATTCTGCATCTTCTTCTATTTTCTTCATCGCATGGTCAAAAGATTTTCTTGTAAGGTTTTTACTCATTCAACTAAATAAGATTGCCAGACACAAAAGGAATCCTATCCCGGACAGGATAAGCGCAACGTGAGCAAGAAAGAATTGCCACTGAGTAGGCCAGTGGTTTGAATCTAGTTTAAGTCTTGCGTGGGATCTTGGGATTTCTATTCCTAACATTTAATTATCCAGACTCCTTAGGTTGACCCTAAAAACTAAACTTTCAGATTTGGGAGTGACGAAGTGAAAGCAGATAGCCGAACCAGGCTTGCCTTCTGTCATTTTTTTAATCATTCTGATCAGCGCAGCTTCCGAATCGATATAGCCCATCATGTTTGAGTTTTTGATATGCTTATAAAGCTGGCTGACTGTGATTGTTTCGGTCATTCCTTACCTCTCTTTTGTTCATCTAAGGGCAGAGCTTCGATGCCGATATGAGTTGTTGCACAGTAGCCTTCTGCCGTACTTTTAAAGTGAGCTGAGAGCGAGTACCCTCCTTTTGTTTCCTTCATAAGCCGCTCGTAGGTATCTTTGTTCAGGACATCGATCCTGTCGTCCGGCGAGTATTTAAACTTCAGGATAGGCAGATCCCCGCCTTCATATTTAAACCAAAGTAACTGCGGCATAGACTCTTCTTCAATGCGACTCTGGTTACGGAAATCCATGGCTACCTTCTCCCATGTTTTTTTATTACAGATTATGACATACGGAGTGCCGCCATACTCGAGCATCGAATCCACGGCTTCTTGCAGGAGAGTTGCGATATCTTTTTTTTCTTTCATTTTAATTCCCTAAACTCCTTGTCTATCCTCTTGGCTTGATCGGCCAAAGTTTTCTTTATAAATGCCTTAGCGCTTCTCTCTCGAGCTTTCTTTATCAATAATATCAAGTGAAATAGGGGACAGTCCTTTAGTGGAATTTCAATCCAATGTTTAGCTTTATAAATTATGGGCTTCATTTAAAAGCCTTCCTTAATGTTGGCCTTGAATTTGGCCAGCAATCCTTTATATATTTTTCTTATAAAATGTTTTGTTGCCGGAATCCGGACCTTGCCTGAATATTCATCACACAAGAGAGCGTCCAGTATCATTATTCTTTCTCGTTGATCAAGTACCATTTTAGTTTCCGAGAGGTTCCTGTTGTGGGCCCTGAGATCATTCAGTTCTTTAAGCAGCAGCCGCTTCTGGAAGATCCACTTGAAGATGTTGATTTTTAAAGATCCTCCAAATAAGCCCTTGCCCTATCGAGATCTATTATGGCGTCTGTTGCTGCCTGCTTTTCCTTTTCATTCATTTCAGGGAGTTTAAAATTTATAAAATTTATTTCTTTCCGGAGCATTTCAATTGCGTGTACTGGCCTACCTTCAGTTGCCTCGACTTCCTTGGTGCTTAACTTCCTTATAAGGTTATCGTAAATTATCGTGACTTGATCTGGGCCTCCCTGGATCTTATCCACGTAGGCTACATTAAGAAGAGCATCCAGGAGGAGTTGACGTTCTTTGGAATTGAATTCAATCTGCATGTTCACCTTCAAGTTAATTTTACCATGGGTTCTCAGTCTGTCAACGGACCGTGATTTTCATATTTTCTGATGAATTTTCTGAGTTGTTTAAGAGCCAGTTTGCTGGGGATATGCTTGGCCTCTATCCATCTCCAAATAGTTTGGAAGCTAACGCCTATTTCTCTGCCAGCTATTTCTAAACTTATATCTTCTTTTTTTAAAATAATTATTAATTTTTTTATTTCTTCCATCATACCTCTGTAAAATCGTTTTCATAAGTTATAACAATCGTTTAAACACTCGTTTAAACACTTAAAAAAAACAACTTGATGATTACATCTTTATCATCAATATTTTAATTATTCAAGTATTCATAGAGTCGCCTATGAAATAAAAATATGAAAGAAATTCTCGTCAACGGTATCCCGGTCTTGATAAAAGAAAGGGAGAAGCCTCCCCGGACCATCCGCATAAGAGTGAAGGCGAAGAAGTATAAGGATATGCCGCTCCGAGCCCTCCCGCCCCGACCGAAGCAAGCCTTGAAGAATTACGTAGATCTAGGCTGCGATCCCACAAAGAAGAGAGAGGCTGCCGAGGCCGCTGGGTACTCACCAGATAACGATCGTAGTGCGATCAGGGCCATGAACAGGGTCCTCGAGCGCCGGCCGATCATAAAGAAGATAGAAGAGAAATGTATAGAGAAGCATCAAATAGGGGCTGACGAAAAGGTGGCCGAAATCCTGGTGGAACAGCTCGATGCTATTCACCCGTTAGCAAAGGGGGATATGACAGATAACCTTGCCGTCCTTAGTGCGGCCAAGGAAATAAATAAGATCCGGGATAATTATCCTGCCAAGAAAATCGACATAAGAGAGATGGGGTTTCACCTTGTTTTCACACCAAGCGACATAGAGGCGGGCAAGCAATTTAAGAAAATAACGGAGGAAGATGAAGCCACCCAAAATATTTGAAGAAATGGGGCTTCCTTCGATAGAGGAAAACCCCGGCTGGTGGATCCACGAAATCCTCACAAACCTTTTCTTTCTCTGCAAGGTGGTCCTTCACCATGGGAAGAAAACAGAATACCGGGATCTGAATTGGATCCACAAGAAACTCTGCGACTTCCTGGTGAAAAATCCTGCCCTTCAAAAAATGGTCCTCATGTTCAGGGACTCCCTCAAAAGCTCTATAGCCCGGGGCCTTATGCTTCAATGGTTCCTGCAGAAAGCTTATCGCAGGGAAGAGGGGAAGGGATTCATTTATTCAGGAATATTCGACTTAGCTCAGGACCATGCAGAGAAGATCATTAAAGAGCTTCTGTCCAACCAGATCATACAATATTTATTCTATTACCTTCCGCTCGAGGCAGATGAGCGGCCGTATATACCGCACAAGAAAACTGACTTTAGTGTTATCGCCCTGGACAAGGGAAAGATCCGATATAAGAGAATTGAGATCGACATAGGATCTCCGGAGAAATCCCTGACCGGCCATCACTACGAGATAGGAATAATCGACAACGCCGTAAACGAGGTAAACTCTCAACGGGAAGAGGGAAGACTGAAGATCATAAAACGCTGGCAGCAGCAGGAAGCGATCCTTTGTGAGGATGCTCGAGAGTTTATCTTCGAAACTACCTGGTGGATCGATGACCTGGCCGGGACAATTCTTAGCCCTAAAGGAAGATTCGATTTTTCAACAATAAAAAACAAGCCGGCATACGAGTTTACATCGGTTACGGGATACGCCGTCTTCAGCTGCCCTTGCAGAGATGAAGATGGAAACCCTGTCTTTCCGGAAAAGGTTAATGAAGCATATCTGAAGAGAAAGAAAATAAAAATGGGAACCTATCTCTTCTCAGCACTCTATGACCTGCAGCCGGTCCCGGAAGAGGACATAGAAATAAAGAAAGAGTGGATCCTTCATTATACGCAGGACCCGCCTATCTTCATCAGCAACATGATGATCGATTGTGCCGGAACAAAGAATACCCAAAGCTCTTTCTCTGCAATCTCAGTTGGCGATTGGAATGAACAAGGGAAGCTTCACGTAGCCTTTGCCCAGAAATGGAAGCTTCACCCAATGGAGCTCTACGATAAAATGATCAAGATCTACGATGAAAGAGCGGAAATGGGAAGGCCGATAAACTTAATAGGTGTAGAGAAGGAGAAATACGGGATCTTCCTTTATGACTTAGTGAGAGTGAATAATCGCAGGCTTCCTATTACGCTGCTTGATATAAAATCCATACCAAGGTCGGTGAGAAACAAGAGCGTTGTTGTTCATTATGAAAGCGGAAATATCCTATCGAAGGAAGAGCTCACCGATTATGAGGATGAAGTTTTGACCTGGTATATGGATAAGCAAAAAGGAACGGATATTTTCGACACCATCTATTATCACTATCAAATTAAGTGCGTCCCGAAAATACCAAAAGAAGCACCTGCTTTTGTCCCTAAAATTGCTTCTGACTTTGCAGAACAGGTCCGGAAAGAGAGAGTATCGATCGGCGCAGGGATGCGGCAAATAGCGAGGACGTTCTAGGAGAAATCATGGAATCTTTATATCTTTTCATAGCATTGATTATTTCAATTCTGGCCAACGCCTATCAGCTGCAGCTCCACTATAAAGAGAAGAAGGATATCTTCAATAAGTTCATGGCCAGAAATTTAGCCGAATCCGAGTACTTTGATAAGCTTTATCCCAATATATCAAAACTCAAATTAGCGGAAATGAAGAAAGCGGCTAAGAAAGAAATAACCGAGGCAGAGAGAAAAATGAAAGCAGTAGCGGAGAAATTCTAAGATGGCGAAAACCAAGGCAAAAGAAAAGGCTAAGGTAGAATTCGTTCCCTTGTCCCCAGCGGATCAAAGCGAAGAGCAAAGGAAGAAGGTCGTTGAAATAGTTAATGAGTGGACAGATGGTGCCGTAATTAAAAACTGGCATGGATACTGGAGGGAATACATCTATTGGTTCTGGGGCGATCAATATATGTTTTATAACGTAGAGACAGGACAACTAGTAGATCTCTCTGATATTATAGAGAGAGAATACAAGAACGTTTACAACCGGATCCTGCCGATGATCAGGCAGATGTATGGAGAAATTAGATATCCTCATTCCTTCTATGTGGAGCCAAACACAACCGAGCCCGAGGACATAAAATCGGCCAAGCTATCCTCCGCCGTTGTTGAGTACCTAAACATAAAGGGGGACTTCAAGAATAAAATCAACCAGGCGAAATTCAGGAATCTCATCACCGGGAATATTTACTGGAAAGTATGGTGGAACAAGAATCTCTCTGCTTATATTAAAGGAGAGAAAGGCAAAGCACAGGGAGAAAAGGGTGATGTAGATTTCAACTATATCAGCTGCTTTAATGTCAGGCCAGATCCGCTTGCCAAGAATCCTTCAGAATGGAGATGGTTTGATGAGGGGAAAGAACTGCCGGCTTCTTCTGTTGAAGCGGAGTTTGGCTTGCCAGCCAAGACTCTTCCGCATGAAGCTATACGAACCACAGATATGGATGTTTTTGACGTAGAGCCAGAGAAATCGAAAGAGCCAACCGTTATTAGAATTGAGCATTGGGAGAAGAAGTCGAAAGCCCGTCCAAAGGGAAGGTTCATGGTTGTTACGAGCTCACATTGGTTACTCTGGGATAAAAATAGCCCAGCTCCAGACGGCGAGCTTCCCTACTTTAAGTTGCCTGGAATTATGCCGATCCTGAATTCTCAATTCGATGATTCTCCGGTGAGGATAGCACAGCCGAGCCAAAGGAAACTTAACCGGTACGGATCCATGGTTGACGAGGCCATAGAAGAATACAGGGTTAAATGTATGGTCCCGGGTGGTTCGATGTCAGAATCAGACTTTAAGAGATACACAAGAGCCGGGATTGATTTCGTAGAATTCCAGCCTGGCGTAGGTGCGCCTTACTGGCAAGCTCCTCCACCGCTTCCGGATTTCCTGGTCAATTGGTTGGACTTTCAGCAAAATGAGATAGAAGAAGAAACGTCCCTAAGGAAAATCAGCAAAGCTCAGATCCCCAAATATGGAACAAGGGCAAGTGGGGTACTTTGGAAGGGACTAAAAGGACAGGATGAAAAAGTCTTATTGCCGATAGTTGAAGATACGGATAACGCTCTCCTGGCTCCGATGAAATACATGCTTAAACTTGTCCAGAAACATTATTCAGTTCCCAGGCTTGTGAAAGTCAGCGGCAGGAATAAGAGCACAGTTCAAATCTTTTTGACCGGAACAGAGCTTAGGGACAATACTGATGTCCGGGTTAAAGCTGGCGTGGAGATGTTCTCACAAAGAGAGGAGAAGAAGGGCATTGTAGATGCGATGATCCAGAAGGGCTATATCCAGGAACCAAGAAAAGCCTTTGAGCTTTTAGACTATAAGGGACTCGAGGAATTCATGGAAGACGAATACGTGGACGAGAGGAAGGCAGAGAGAGAAAATTGGCAAATGGAAGAGGGCAAGACGCCAAAAGTTCACCCGGATGATAACCATAATGTTGAATACAATATCCATAACAACCAGAGAAAGAGGGAAGAATATTCATTGTGGTCAAAAAAAGCGCAGGATACCTTAGAGGAACATATTGATGGTCACAGGATCGAAATACAAAAATCGATCGAAAAAATACAAGGCGCCGCTCAAGGTGGGCCAGCAGCCGAGGGTCCTCCGCAGGAAGGGGGAAGAGAGGGCATGCTGGAGGACATCTTAAATCAGGCACTCTAGGAGGAAACTATGGAATTCGTAAATTTAAAGGAGATGGCCAAAAGAGCCAAAACGACAGAAGAGGAAATCATGGAGCTGGTTGAAATCGGAGTTATCAAGCCACAGAAGAGCTATTGCCACCCGCTGTATTTTGGGGATGGCAAAGCGATAGCTTTTATTCCGAAAGAAGCTTTAGCAGACATTGAGGTAGCGAAGTCAAAACCCAAGCCGAAACCAGAACCCGAGCCCGAACCGGAAGAGCCAGAAGAGGATGAAGAGGAAGAGAGAGGTGATGAAGATGAGGAAGATCAGCCCGGGGATAAAGGGGAGGAAGGCAAGTTGGACACAAGCTCGAAGGCCCAGGAACCGCTAGAACCGAAAGCTCCCAACAAGGAAGAGCCTAAAGGCAAAGATAAAAAGCCAGGCAAAAAATAAGATCTTATTATTTTTTAAGTATAAGAAATTTGAAACAAGGAGTGTAAAGTAATGCCAGATCCCGAAGACAAAGAAAAGGAAGTCGAACCCTCCGCTGAGGAAAAGGACGACAAACCCTCTGAGTTTACAGGAGGTCCGGATGAGGCCGCAGCTCAGTTTTTTAAGGAAAAGGCTGAAAAGGAAAAGCCCTCCGAAAAAGAAGCTGAGGTAAAGCCCGAGGAAAAACCCAGCGAAGAAAAGGAGGAAGTTGTTGACGACAAACCTCCCGATCCCCATCTATGGATAGTCGATAAAGACGGGAATAAAACCCCGCTTATCGTTAAGGCAGATGGCAAATTGCACGCCCCGGATAAGGTTGAAAAAGCCTTACAATGGGGAGGGCTAGGAGTTCACGCCAACACCGTCTTAGAGGGAGTCAAGAAGGACAGGGAGGATTTTGAAAAGTCTAAACCGATTCTCGACATGCTTCTCACGGCTTACAAGGATGGCACGATTACGGTAGATGGAAAGCCGGTTGTACCCGAAGGAGAGAAAAAACCAGCAGAGGAGACTGAGGAGGAAGAAGAATCTCTTATTGATCCTGAAGTTGCGCAGCTGAAAAAAAGCGTTAAGGAATTACAGGACGACAAGCTGCAATCATTTATCCAAGGCGAGAAAGGCAAGATTGAGGCTAGTATTACCGAACAAACAAAAACTCACTTTGCTGCAGTTGACCGCTCGAAAGAAGATGCTCCCAAGGAAGTTTGGGATCTTCTTACAGAAAAGAAGGCTGATGGAAGTGGACCTAAGTACACAGTTGAAGAAGCCATGAAAATATCGCATGACTCAAATATTGCCTTCGCAAAAAAGCTGATGGCAGCAAACCCGAAAGAGTTTGAAGTTGATGAAAATGCGATTTATGCCAGGAAGCTTAAAGAGAAGGAAGAGAATGAGGAAGCCCCGGTAGGAGGCCCTTCTGAGACCCCGGTTGTAGTAGATGCAAAATCGGGGGACCTAAAGGACTTTACAGGAGGCCCTGCAGAGGCATACGAGCTTTTCAGGAAACAACGCAAAGCAAAGGAGGCAGCTGGGAAACAATCTTAGAAGGAGGAAAAATTGAGTTTTTTAAATATATCAGAACAGGCGGATCTCTTTAATGAGTTTATCTCTAAAGGAGTTACCAACCTAATCAGGAAAAAGTCGAAGATCTTTGACCAAGTTCGCAAGGACTGGAGCAAGATCGATGTAGAAGGCTTATATGCTAAGCAGAAGCTCATGTTGGCCGGCTCAGAGTCTACCGGAGCAGCTTCAACCCCCGCTTATCCGACTCCCCAGCAAAGCACACCTGGCACCACCATCGTCTATATCAAGCGAGCTCAGATGTTCTCAATGGGTTTTGACGGATTCGCACTTGAGGCAGCAGCGAGAAAAGGTGCAGAGATGCCACCTCTCGACTTTGAGAAGGAAGGTTTATTTATCAGGATGGCAGATGATCTCAGCCGTCAACTTATGGGTGATGGAAGTGGAAGGTTAGCAATAGTTGGCGCAGAAAGCCCGGATGATGTAATGCCCGTTACCAACGATTACTTTGCTAAGGCAACGAAGTTCCTGAGAGCAACTAGGTATATAGAAATTTGGACTGCTCCACCTGCACCATCGATAGAGGTAGAGGGACAGATTAAGAGCGTTGACAGTAAGGATAATAAAATTACTTTGGAAACAGAAAACGAAACGTGGACAAGCGGTAGTCATCTTTATAATAAGAATGTTTATGTTGCTGCCGAAGCTGCTGGAGTAGGCGAGATGATGGGATTGATGGGCATCATAGATGATGGCAACCCTCCAATACCTAATGATGGTGGACTTCAAAATCTTGATGTAGATACTAATCCTGCATGGAAAGCTCATGTTTTCGACAACCCGCTGGGCAATGGTGGAACAGACAGGGATATTGAAGAGGATCTGTTTATCCAAGTTCTTGATGAAGTAGAAGATTATGCCACGGTTGATGTCATCCTGGTTTCGTCTGGAGTTTACAGGGCATATTATGACCTTCTGCTCAGCTACAAGACAGCTCCAAATCAGAAGAAGATGTGGGGTGGATGGTCCGGACTCGTCTTTATTTACAATGGCCGAGAGATCCCCGTTGTATCAGAAAAATTTGTCCCGGATGGAATGGCTTTGTTCATCTCGAACAAGAACCTGATCCTGCACGTGATGACTCCCAACATGATCCAATGGGAAAGAGGCCTAGGTGGAGCCGGAATTCTCAAGCAGGTTAGTGGACGCCATGAGTATGTTGCTGAAGGTCACATGTATATGAACTTGGCTACTGGACTTCGACCTGGTTTCGGTGTTCTCAGAGACATACAAGAGCCTTAACAATTCAAGTTAAAATAGTGGGGGCTTGATTCGTCAAGCCCTCCACAACTCAAGTAAATGATTGAAGCAAAAGGACCATGTGAAGCACCCTGTGTTGAACGTTGGTTCTTAGAAGAGCTTAAAAACATAGAGGCTGATTTTCGTCCTCATTTCGATTCGAAAGCAAGAAGATGGTTGATAGTGAGGTTTTTACCGGTAGCAGATAAGATTACGGCCGCTATAAGCAAGAGAGGTTATATAATTGAGTACTGCGTTGCTACGGGGAAGGACTACACACCGCTAGACAGGAGAACAATTTATGCGCTTCAAGTAATTATATACCTCAAAAACAAGCTGAGGGTGCTTGAAGAACACCTGAAAGAATTGAGGGAATCAGATGATCAATTAGGAATAGAAGGATTGAAAGTCTGGATGGAAGCAAAGAGGGCCTTTTTAGCGAAACTCTATGGGTTTATGTTCACAGAAACTTTTACGTAGGAGGTAAAAGATGGCTTATTTAAGAGTAAGAAGACAAAGGCGTGGTTATGCTGAAATCGGAAGGAAGATCCGGTTTCTCAAGCGGGTTGAATTTATGCAAGGGTCGGGGCTACAACTTGCAAGATCCGAACAATTCCACGTTGATGGCAAGGATGGAAGTGACAATAATAATGGCCTGTCCATGGATAGGGCATTTGCGTCAATCGAAGCTGCTATTACTGCAATGAAGGCCCGGATTGACTGGGCAGAAACGCCCTGGGCCAGATCTGATGTTCTCTATATTGCACCTGGCTTATATGCAGAGGAGCTAACATCGATGCCTTATGGTTGTTCTGTGATTGGACTTGGTGATGCCTTTGACCTTAACGGGCAAAGAGGCGTGACCATCAAGCCAGGTAGCGGAAGGCCGGTTGATTGTACGTCCATAATCAACTCCAGGCTCGAGAATCTTTGTTTCGAGTCTCCCGGCGCAAGCCCTATATTCCAAGTTGATAACTTCAACAGAAACGTACTGGTAGATATCTTGCTTTCCGGATTGCCAGGAGCAAGCCCAACGACAACCAAGGGGCTAGAGATCGTAAAGGACATGACCGGAAACAGGCTTTCTAATGTTGTTATCCAAGTGATTCATAACGGGATCTATGTTGTTACTGATAATGCCAGCCAGAAACAGGCAAGCGGAAACATCCTTGAAGAGATTATTATTCGTGGTTGCGATGAAAAGGGAGTCTTCTTTCATAGAAACTCCGTACCCTCTTACACGATCCTCAAGGACAGCGAAATAGGAGATGGTTCAAATACTCTGGCACTCGGACTCGATGATAATTCGGGACTTGTGAAGGTATCGAATACCAACTTCATAGCGGATGCTTGTGACCCAGCACATGACGGTGGTGGCAATTACAATAACTGCTATCTGAATGGCGTTCTAATGGACAACGTATAATAGACGTAGCACAAGAAATTAAACGAATGAGTTAATGGGGAGGGTGAAAGCCCTCCCCTTTAACGAAGCAGGGCATAACAACTAATCTGGACAGGAGGAAAAATGTTAGGTCTAAACGAGATCCTAAGATATAGAAGCAAGGTCATTAAACTTGCTGAAATTACCCTTGCAGATGGTGGATCCACAACCGGAAATACAAGGACAGACCTCAAGAATGTCAGGCAGTTTCATGAGGGAGTGTTCTTTATTAGGCATACGGGACTAGTCGGAACAACCAAGACCCTTGATGTCATAGTCGAAAGCAGAGATCCCTCTGGTGCTTACTGGCACGAATTATTTGCTTTCACTCAGATAACGGCTAGTGCTGTTGCTGGTGGAGAAATAAAAAAACAAGCTACTCTTGGTGAAAACATCTGTATTAGCTGGACAAAGGGACATGTAGATATTGTAACGACATTTACTGTCTATGCCGTTCTCAAGATCTGAATAGAAAAGTAAAAGGGGCAGTCTTCATTAGTCCCCTTTCTATATACTTTTGAGGAGAGGTAAATGAATAGACAAGATATAAAAAACTATGCAAGGTTTCTCTTTCAGGAGCTAAAGGAAAGTCCGGAAGGGCTTATAAAGGATGACGACACCGAGACAGAAACAGATCTTAACAATCTCGTAAACATGGCGCTTTCAAATGTTGAGTTAGATCTGATCCCGATAATCCCAGAAGAATTCAGGTCCTCTTTCCTGATCACTTTAGTTAAGGATACGCAGAGCTACCACCTTGAAGATGACCTAAGCGTTGATGACTACCTGGCGATGGAGGATATCTTTCATAACGAATCGGGCAAGTCACGCAAGGGGCTTCTCTACGTGAAGCATGATCAAATTCCGGATTTCGGGATCCTTGTTGCCGAGACAGGAGATCCTAAGCTTTGGACCTGGGAATCAAAGGACACAATAGGATTTTACCCCATCCCGGTAAGGGCTAGGGCAAGCTGGTATAAGGCTTTCTACTTCAAGAAGCTCCCGGACCTCCTGTATGATAATGTAGATATCGATGAGACAATTGCAGATGGAGATGGAGAGACAAAAGTCTTTACTCATACATCAACGAAAATTCCTGTAAAAAAATCCTCAGTTACAATCACATACACGATAACAACAGCAAAAGAAGCTACAGATGATGGACTAGGGAAAATTAAAGAAGGTTCAACCGAAATTGGAACAATAGATTATGAAACAGGGGCAATAGCCCTCTCGTTTGAAACCGCACCAGACACCGCTACAACCATAGATCTTACCGCTACAGCTACAACTAAGCATGTTGTCCCGGCTTTCCCCGTAGCAGCTCACCCGCTTATTGGAATAGACGTTGCCCTTCAATTGATGGTAGCAGACGAGGGAGGAGCTAAGAACGTTGGAGCTCTATATGAAAGAGAGCTCCTGAGAATCAAGACGAAACTTAGAGGCTTGAGGCCAAGCTTCACGACAGACAGACGGGGGAAACTAAGTGACCAGGTAAGGTAAAGCATGAGAAAAGGCAGTAGAAGGCATGCTATCCGGGAAGCGGCCGAAGAGATTAATGAAGAGCTGGATAAGGCTAGGATTGCCATTGTTGAGGAATTCTCATCAGGAAGAGAAAACCCCCGGGTTGCGGCCGGCAAATTAGAGGAAGAGCTGGATAAAGCCAGGATTGCCATTGTTGATGAGTTCTCATCAGGAAAAAAGAAGCCCCGAATTACGGCCGAAGAGATTAATGAAGAGCTGGATGAGGCCAAGGGTGCCATTGTTGATAGGCTGCCTCAAAAAGAAGATCTAAAGGAAGTTCCAGTTGAGGATCTAGGTGGAGGCCTGAACGAGGCTTCCCCTCCAAGCGAAATCCCAATTAGAGAATGTCTTATAGCTGAAAACATAAGGGTTTCAGAGGACGGCAAGAGGAAGCAGAAAAGGCCCGGGCTGACAAAGCTTGACACCATATATGACTTTGCCTCAAAGAAGGTCTTTGGAGCTTTTGGAATAGAGGAGTCCGATGAGGATAAAGTCGCCGCCTTCCTGGAAGATGACATTCAGCTTAAATCAGCCAACGCATGGGGATCGATCTTCTCACCTACCAAGAAAATTAATAAGCCCGTCTCAATAGTGCAGGACAAAGGGTTGGTTCTAGTAGCTGGATACGAAAAACCCATAACCATAAAAGACGGGACTGCCTTTTATTCTGGTATAGAAGCCCCTGTCTCTCCACCTACCGTTGAATCAGGAGCGGCCGGCGCCGAGAAGAAGCTTGCTGAATATCCGACTTCAAATCAGGACCATTGCGGCGAGCTAGGCCAGGCTGCAGGACAAACGTTTTTAGCTCAGTCATTTAAGGTGCCAGTAGATTGCGAACTATCGAAGATAACGCTGAAGCTAAGGATGGTTGGCAGCCCAACCGGTAATATTTGGGTAGAGATCCACGAATCTAAACAAAGCACCTCGGCAACAAAAAATGCTTCACCAGCTATAAATGGCCGGGCGACAGATAATCTTGACATTAGTAACGTAAGGGGCTCCTTCGCCGAGATCGAAGAGACAACAATTGCCTTTGTTTCCGCTACGAAGAAAATTACAGACTCAGGTACCGGGTTAGCGGGATTCATAACCGGCGATACGATCAAGGTATCAGGTACGGCCCACAATGATGGATTTTATACCGTTGCTACAGGAGGAGTCGCAGCCGAGATCGTTGTTACTGAGGACCTGATCGATGAGAGCGCTGGAGATTCAATTAAAATAGAAACTGTTTATCGATTGACATTTTCCGGGACAGCACCAGATCTCGAAAAGGACAAGACTTATTACTTGGTTATTTACAGAGATGTTACTTTTTCAATAAGCTCTACTAATTTCATAGTAGTGGGATTTGATAATAGTAATCCCGAATATGACGATGGTAAATATTGGGAGCTAGACGCTTCGCATGATTGGGGAGGATTTGCCACCGTTGATTTAGTTTTTGAGATTCATGGAGAAAATAAAGAAGAGCAAACTTTACTGGAATTTGGGCCACTAGAGACTGGCCAGCAGTATTGGCTAAGGCGAAGTGATGCGACCTATCTTCTATCACAAAGCTTTAAGCTTAAAGAAACTTGTGAGCTCACGAAAGTTACGCTTCCCATAAAAAGAATAAGGCCGCTGACTAGCCCTAACCAGTGTATATGGGTTGAGATCCACAGCTCTCAAGCTGAGACATCGGGAACTTTCGAGGCTTCGACAAATATAGTGGGGGAGGCTTCTGATAAAAAATATAGAGCTGATCTTCCGGAAGAATTCACTTGGATAGATTTTGATTTTTCAGGAACAAAGCCTGCTTTAACAAAATATGAAACTTATGTGGACTTGACTTCTAATTCTGGCCAGAAAGTTTTAAGCGTTCAGTCAACGACTAATTTTATCGTGGGAGGGCCGGTAGTAATTGGCGAAGGAACAGAAAGGAAAGAAGTAAAAGTTATAGGTAGCATACAAGCTGGAGTCTCACTTACGATGACTACGAACTTAGAGTATGCCCATACCATTAGCCAGGAAGACTTAGTAGAAAATTCTTATTATATCGTTCTTTATGCGTATGGACCTATTTTCCCAAATGAGATTGCTTATGTGTACTGGGCCAGGCATGAAGGTTACGAAGATGGAGAGGCCTGGTGGATCGATGAGGATATGGGCTGGGGAAGACTTCAACTCGGAGAGCCATCTTTTAAAATATACGGCTATGAAACGGCCGAGACAAAGCTTCTTGAATATGAGCTATCAAACCGGGACGACATAAAAGAGCTAAGGCAGGCAAACGCTACTACACTTATGGCCCAAGAATTCCTAGTCTATGAGGATAACGATGTAACAAGGGTCAAGCTTTCCTTATCGAAAGTTGGATCCTTGACCGGCAAAAAAGTGTGGGTTGAAATTCATAAGGGTCATGGAGGAATGTCCGAAACTGTAAACCTTTCAGATGAAATTGTGGGAGAGGCTTCTGATAAAGAAGATGCTGACGCTCTCTCAGCCTTTCCCACCTATGGAACGGCAACGTTTACGTTCAATGGAGATCTGCCCGATATCGAGGCTGATAAACCTTACTTCATTGTCATTTACGGAGATTTCAATATTAGCTCGACTAACTATGTTAGAGTTGCGATGGATAAAATAGATCCAACATATACGATCGGCAAAAGGTGGGACATTGACGATCAGTTAGATTGGACCGCAAGAGAAGGCGTTGAGATCTGTTTTGAGCTCTGGACTGCAATCTCCGATGTTCTTGGGACTTATTCCTGGGTTATCACTTATGAAAGAGGGGGGAACTTTCCTTGTGAGAGCAATCCATCACCACCTTCTGAAAAGGTAGAATTGACTACTGGCAATGTGGCCAACTTGACAAACATCCCCGTCTCATCAGAGTCGGAAGTAACTCATAAAAATATATGGAGAAATAAAGAAGGAGAGGCAGAGCGTTACTGGGTCGATAGGATCCTAAATAGTGTTACTACATATACAGACAGCCTTCCAGACTCAGGCCTGGGAGATGAGGTAAGCCATGAAAGCTACCCGCCTCCCCTTGGAGATTCGATTGAGATCTGGGATGATTGCCTGTGGGTTTGTGGAGTTTCCGGTTTTCCGGAAAGCCTCTTTAGATCCAGGAGAGGTTATTTAGAACAGTTTGCGTCCACCGCAGTAAGCATCTTTCCTTTGAGGGAAGACGAAGCCAGCCCGGTCCTGAGGGTAAAAGAATTCAATAACTATCTATATCCATTTAAGAAAACTTCAATCTGGGTGATATCGAGGAGTGGGACAGCATTGGTTGTTGACAAAATGGTTTACGGGAAAGGCACTTGTGCCGGCCAGAGTGTCGCAGAATGTGGAGATAAGAAATTAAGGTTCCTGTCAAATTACTACGAAATAGAAGAATTCGATGGATGGAAATTGACGACAATGGAATTGCCGAATAAAGTTAAAAAAGTCCTGAAGACAATAAATAAAACCTATGCTCACAGATCCGTAGCAAGGAACCATGAAGAAGAAAATGAGTACAGGCTGGCCATTCCTACCGGCTCGAGCATGGTCCCCAATAAGGTGATCATCTATAATTACAAAGACAAGAATTTCTTTGTTGATACATACCATCAGAATATTTGTTCTATAAGCGTCCTGGCAATAGAGAAGGGAGAGAGGGTCATGCTTTATGGCACAGAAGAAGGAGAGCTCTACAAGGTGGACGTTGACGCAACTACTGATGATGGTCAACTCATAAGCATGAGATTCCGGACAGGATGGATAGGCAGCCAACAATGGATGAGGATGAAGAGAATTTTAATCGACTTCATTCTACCGGCAAATAAGAGCCTTATTTTCAAGGTCTATTCAAATTTCAGGGAAACCGCTGAGTTGAATATAAGCCTTTCTGGATCCACGCCAAGTGGCGCTATTCCTGAATTGAGAAATATCATTCACAAAAGGATAGACCTATCTGCTAAGGGCAGCTTCTTTTCATTTGAGTTTATTAACACGGAGGATATTGAAGGCTTGCTGCAGGTAATTAAGTTTTGGCTCTATCTAAAAACAAAGCCCTCGAAGAGGACCATAAAGGCATCTTAAAATGATAGATGAAGAACAAGTAAAAATTATTACCAAAAAAGTTTTAGATGAAGAGCATCTTCTTGGCCATATTAAAATATTTGAAAAAGAGCATAATTTATTTAGGGGATCTCACGATAAAATAAACCTGCCGGAAGACCTTGTTATTCCAGAAAAAATAATCACAAAAATAATACAAACAGGTTTACTTGGAGACTTAGAAGATGTTGAGATTTCTTCTCCACTGAATAGAGATTCGCTCCAATATGATGCCTTAGATAAAAAGTGGAAGAATTTCAATATCCAGTCTTTGTTCATCGATGATTTTGAAGACGGAGCAAGAAACTCAGCATGGACCGATGTCCCGAACAATGGCTCAATAACAGAGGCTGATGGAGTGCTGACGCTTGCTCTTGCTGATGGGATTCATGGAGATTTTTGGGGTGCTACAGAAGATGGACCAGTTTGCACCATTGATTCAACTTTTAAAAATTTGGTTGTTATTACTAAACTCAATTCTTATACAGTAAATGATAAGACTCGAGCCGGTCTTTATATTACTGATGTAGTGGGCGGGAGCAAGGGAATTCATTTTGGTCGGGCACGAAGAGATGCTGCTCCTGTCAGGAATGGTTTGACAATCATTGGGATGAATGCCGAAGAGTTGGCTTATGTGGATGAAACAATTCTTCCTATATGGTTAAGAATTAGAGCCCAAGGTTCGGGTGCTGGTTCTACCATGTATTTTGATTATAGCACAGATGGGGAAAATTGGACTACCCTGCATATTCAGAAAGATGAAACTTGGAGCAAAATAGGACTTCTCGTTTGGAATTGGACTTTGTGGAGCGCAATTTCAGCCCCCTTTGAATTCTTTATTACAAGAATGCCTTACGGTCCTACAACATTTCTTGAATTGACAGATACCCCAGCCAATTATGAAGATGTAGCAAACAAAATAGTCAAAGTGAATGCCACTCCCGATGCACTTATTTTTGGTGCAGACATTTCCGATTTAGAAGATGTCGATTCAATCATCGGGCAGGCTGGGAAGTATGCGAAAGTGAAGGCTGAAGATGCCGGC
>JAUWJP010000271.1 GCA_030607635.1 Candidatus Aminicenantota bacterium | reverse complement strand
AATAGCTATGCTTGAAAAAGAAATAAATAAGCGCAAGCACTGGTATATTCCCAAAAGTAAGATTAAGGAAGCGCAAAAACATATTCAAACAGGAGATATTATTACCTTGGCAACAGATAAAGAGGGGCTGGATTATGGGCATACCGGCCTGGCTTATCAAGATGAGAGAGGAAAAATGAGATTTCTACATGCTTCACAGAAAAAGAAAAAAGTGCTCCTGGATGCAGAGCTATATGAATATACGCAATCTATCGAGACACATGTTGGCATTACTGTAGCAAGGCCATTAGAGGTTAAGCAGGTGAAGTAGGGCATAGGGACGATAAGTCTTTATCTAATTTTGCACTTCATACTCTAAAAATCTGCAGAATGACAATCCCTATGATCGCCGCCATAATAAGATAATAGGTCATCGGGATTAACGTTTTGCGGATGATTAGACCCTCCCGTCCCAGAAGGCCGACAACTGCCGATGCGGCGACGACATTATGAACACAGATCATGTTCCCGGCAGCACCTCCTACAGCTTGAAGGGCGACAATTACACCCGGAACTGCGCCTATCTTGAGGGCAGTGACAAATTGAAAAAGAGAGAACATCATGTTGCTGAAGGTATTGCTTCCTGCAACAAAAGCTCCCATTGCTCCTATTACAGCGGCAAAGGCGGTCCAGCCTTGTCCCAATAAGACCGCTGCAGCACTGGCCAACACAACGGGCATCTTGTCCAATCCTCCGGAGACTCCGCTGTTAATAAAAACCTTGACCATAGGCACTGCAAACCCGAGAGCGATAGCAGGACCGAGAAGCATTCTAAAAGAACGATATGCAGCCTTCTTGACCTGTTTTTTCGACATCTTCTGAATGAGGATTGTCATAACAGTCACAACTAAAAATAAAAAGCCAGGTAAATAGAAAGGTTGAAAGCTGGTACTGATAGAAGTCTGGAAAATATTTGTCCACTTTATTGAAACAGAAGCCAGGGCATTTTTTAGAAGAGGCCAGAGGCGGCTGAAAAGGAGAAGAAGCGCAACAAGAATATAGGGAAGCCATGCTTTAAAAATACTCATTTCCGATTTTAAAATTTGGGGACTGTCCCCTTGGTTTTTTTTTGTTTTTGGGGACTGTCCCCAATTTTTCTCCGATTGCGAATCATGCCTTTCCTCTATTTCTTGCCCAATCCAGTCTTGAGGCCATGTTTTCTTTGCCGGAAAGTCCCAGACCTTCCTGGGCATAAGAAACCCTATTTTTGCCAGGGGAACAACGATTAAAAGTCCCAAAAGAGATCCCACCAGTGAAGGAAACTCAGGTCCCAGGAATACCCCAGTCAGGGTATAAGGAACTGTAAAACAGAGACCGGCAAAAAGAGCAAAAGGTAAAATGGAAAGGCCTTCCTTCCAACTTCTCTTTTGGCCGAAAAAACGGGTCATCATAATTACCAGGATTATGGGAATAAGAGTGCCGGTGATTCCGTGAATAATAGCCACCTTTCCTCCTATTGAGTTCAAATAAGGAGCGAAATCTAAATTGTGTGCACTCAAATAGTTTACGACTTCAACTTGCCCGCTTAATCCTGCGTTGACACCGATCAGGATTGGAGTACCAACCGCCCCGAAAGAAACGCAGGTACTCTGGATAATCAAGGATACCATTACAGCCGCCATAGCTGGAAAACCGATAGCTACCAGCAGAGGAGCCGCCACAGCAGCAGGTGTCCCAAAACCAGCGGAGCCTTCGATGAAAGAGCCGAACAGAAAAGCAATGATTATCGCTTGGACGCGGCGATCAGGGGAAATGAGGAACATGCTCTTCCTGATAGAGAAAATTGCGCCGCTTTCCTGCTGGAGATTCAAGAGAAGAATGGCACCCAGGATAATATAAAGAATTGAGGCCGCTGTAAGCAGACCATCGATAGAAGCAGCAGCTAACTGAGAAAAAGGTACTTTCCAGACTGAGAAAGCTAAAAAGCAGGTAATAAAATAAGCAATAGGCATGGCTCTTGTTGCCGGCCATTTAAAAAGAACTATAAGTCCGAATACTGAGATTATAGGCAAAAGAGCAAGAAGGGCTAAGATACCAAAACTCATTCACAAAATCCTTTAATCAGCATCATTCTTGACTTTATCTAATTCCTCGACTTTATAAATCAACCAGAACTTCATGTCAAATAAATCTCATTTTCTTATTTTTGACATCTGAGTTATCCTGTGCTATAGCTTTTCTTTCTTCAATATAATTATATTATCTGAGTGAAGTCTTATAATTTCGTGGCAAACATTTAGTTTTCAATAAATAGAGACAGTGATGAAGGACAGTGCTAATACAGAAAAAAACTCGATCCCCTCAATATTGGCAGCTCTGAGATCATATGATGGATGCGAATTTGACGTAAGGCTAACAAGAGACAGAGTTTTGGTCCTTCACCACGATGCTAAGTACAATGGTCGGAGACTTCTCGAGACAGATTTCAAGGACCTTAAGGGAGTACAGGCTCTCCAAGAATTAATCGACCATCCTCAAGTGATAAAATCAATCAATGATAATGGCAAAACACTCTGGATAGAGACAAAAGAGGATACCACTTTAGGAAAGAAAAGAGACCCTGTCTATTGCCAGGAATTGGCTAGAAGTATCACAGACCAATTAAAAGGCTCTCATCTGAAATCAGAAAATATCCGCATCATTTCTTTCAGTTCAGATATCTTAAAACATATAAGTGGATTCCGCACCTGCAGGATAATCCCTTACATTTTTACTAGATCTGATTTAATAATCCGATATTACAACCACAAGACAATCCTCCAGATGTTTAAATCGCTTCGAAAATACATCCTGGATACCGAAAAAATGGGGATTGGTGGCCTTCTTTTCTATAGGCGGTATTTGCGGGGATTCTTCTCCCTTTTTCAGCCAGCACTGGATAAGATCAAATTGATGGGAAAAGATGATTTCATACTGGGGACCGGCGTGGAAACATTCGAAGAAGAAAAATTCTTTAGGGATATTGTTT
>JAUWJP010000019.1 GCA_030607635.1 Candidatus Aminicenantota bacterium | reverse complement strand
GGCGGTGGAGTATCAGAAGAAGCAGTCAAGAATGCCTTTAAAATTCTCGTCTCGGATAAGGATGTAAAAGCAGCCTTGGTCAATATTTTTGGAGGCATTGTCCGCTGTGATTTGGTGGCAAACGGTATTGTTAAAGCGGCCAAAGAATTCGGTCTCAAGGTGCCTATGGTGGTCCGACTCGAAGGAACCAACGTAGAGCTTGGAAAAAAGATCCTTAAAGAATCAGGGCTCTCTTTCTACCCCGCAGAGACGATGAGAGAAGCGGCTGAAAAAGTTGTTCCCCTTGCCAAACAATAAGAGAGGAGTGCAATATGAGCATAATCATCGATGAAAAGACACGAGTTGTGGTTCAGGGAATCACAGGAGGAGAGGGCACCTTCCATACTCAAAGAATGCAGGAGTACGGAACAGCCGTGGTTGCCGGAGTCACCCCCGGAAAAGGAGGAACTACCCACCTCAATGTTCCTGTTTATAACTCAGTTGCTGATGCGGTTGAAAAGGAAGGAGCAGATGCCTCTGCAATTTTTGTCCCTGCCTTTTTTGCCTCTGATGCTATCATGGAAGCCGCAGATGCAGGGATTAAATGCA
Organism: Candidatus Aminicenantota bacterium; assembly: GCA_030607635.1. Lineage (GTDB taxonomy): Bacteria > Acidobacteriota > Aminicenantia > Aminicenantales > Aminicenantaceae > SOIV01. The sequence goes on along the minus strand of JAUWJP010000019.1, from coordinate 12,260 downwards.
TCGTCTGTATTACCGAAGGAATCCCGACCTTTGATATGATTAAAGCAAAATTATTCCTCAAGGAAAAAGATTGTTGCCTGATTGGACCAAACACTCCTGGGATCATCTCTCCTGGAAAGTGCAAAATCGGGATCATGCCAGGCCACATTCATACCCCTGGAACAATCGGCATTATTTCCCGCTCCGGCACACTAACCTACGAGGCTGTAGACCAGGTGACTAAGTTGGGATATGGCCAGTCGACTGCAGTGGGCATAGGCGGTGATCCCATTGTTGGCCTCCAATTCATAGATCTTCTGAAATTCTTCAAAGATGACAAGGATACAGAGGCAGTTATCCTGATCGGAGAGATCGGAGGAACTGCAGAGGAAGAAGCTGCTGAATACGTCAAGAAAGAATTTCCAAAGCCAGTCGTGAGCTTTATCGCCGGCCAGAGCGCTCCCCCAGGAAGAAGGATGGGTCATGCAGGTGCTATCATCTCAGGAGGAAAAGGCACAGCTAAAGAAAAGATGAAAGCCTTAGAAGAAGCTGGAGTCCATGTAGCCAAAAGTCCGGCTGAAATCGGTCAAAAAGTTAAAAAAGCACTTACTGGGGACTGATTCTTCAAATATTGTAGGGGTTTGATTTATCTGATTTTTATTAATTGTAGGGACTTGATTTATCAAGCATGGGAAAAACAGAAAGTATTCTTTGTAGGGGCTTGATTTATCAAGTCCACCTTTTTTATTTGAGATGATTAAAAATGTATGTTTGATAAATCAAACACCTACACAAATTTCAGGAATTAAATATAACATTAAAGGAAGCCTATCATGAAAAATGCCATTAAGTTTTTCTTTCTGACAGTGTTTATCTTGACCTTTTCTCTCTCTTCATCTATAACTGCCCAGCAGCAAGAGCCAGCCCCTGTTAAAGCTTCTCAGGTCAAAGGAAATATCTATGAAGTAGAGGGAGGAAGAGGCGCCAATGCTGGATTCTTCATAGGAGAAAAAGAGGTTCTGATAATAGATGCAAAAATGACCGAAGAATCGGCTAAACAGATGATTGCTGAAATCAAAAAATTGACTTCCAATCCCATAAAGTATGTTATTCTAACCCACAGCGACGGCGACCATGTCAATGGCCTTGTCGGCTTCCCACCAGATGCAATCATTGTCGCTCATCATCAAACAGCAAAGGATATGGACACTGCTTTCAAGGATACGAAGCTAAGATCTTATCTTCCTAACCTTACGTTTTCCACAAAACTGAAACTCTATTCTGGAGACAAGACAGTCAAGTTATTTCATTTTGGTCCTGCTCATACAAGCGGAGATATCGTTGTCTATTTTCCTGATGAGAAAGTCGCTTTCCTCGGAGATCTCCTATTTCTTGGGAGAGATCCCTTGGTCCACAGACACAAAAACGGAAATTCCTTCGGACTTGTTAAAAATTTAAAGAGCATCTTGAAACTTGGCGCCGACACCTTTATCCACGGTCACGGCGACATTGCCAGCCCTAGTGATGTAGAAGGCGTGATGAAATCTCTTGAAGAAAAGCAGGCAAAAATAAAGGCTCTTATCAAAGAAGGAAAATCCTTAGAGGAAATTAAGGAAATTTTTAATGTAGAGGACCGCCCGCCTCGTCCAGGCAGAAGCAGAAGGCCCGGTCTTGTCGAGACGATTTATCTCGAACTTACAGAGAAAAAATAGCTCTCCTGTCTATCTTCGCCAATTCTTATATGGGATAAGGGGTAGCGTTTTCTTGCCAACGAATCTGTAGAAAGGAAAGATATCGCCCGTCTCAGGAACCAATTTGAACTTCCAGTAGCGGATGAATCCGTACTGAGACTGGGGTTCAAGTAGGCAGGGAACTAAGTTAGCCCCCCACTGAGCACAGCTTACGTAAAAATCGCCTCGTTTTATGATCGTCTGCAACTTTTTCTTTTCAACTTCAATCTTTTGAGGGGGAAGATAATCGAGCCTTGCCGGCACAATCTCTTTAGTCTGGTAAGATTCGATCTCAAGATGGATGTCTTTACTGAACATTTCAACTTTTATATCATGACCGAGAAGGGTTTCCACGACATCCTGATGCGTGGCGGGAATAATGTAGCCTAAAGGCCGAGGAACGCTCAGAGTTGGCTCTACGTTAGGAAACCAGTTCGTGATGCCTTCGTTAGCAACTTTGTACTCTGAAGGATAAGGATAGCGAGCAATATCATCCCGAGCAAGAAGATCGCCAGCTTTTTTATCAACTTTAAGAACTCCCCTTATCGTAACCTCAATTCGCTCGAATTTCTGTATGGTCAACTCTGGCTCTTTCTCATCCCTTGCATATTCCATTCTCAAATGAACTAAATCATCTTCAGAGAATACTTTTGCCCTCACAAGGAGTTTTTTCCTAAGGCCATTCACTAAAGAGATGATTTCTTCTCCATGCCTAGCAATAGTTTCTGCAAAATATCTGATTCCGTAATACTGGTAGTTCGTTCTTTCTTTTAAAGTTTTAAGGTCGTGTCGGGAAGCTCCTTCCTGAATAAAAGAGAGAGTTTCATAGATCCCTAAACTGTTGCGGCCATCGTTGAGGTCAGATGTGCTGTAGCGTTTCATCATTTCCCTTCTTTCCAGATCCTCCTGCCTGTAGCGCACTCCAGCGGATGAGTCAATTCCCATAGGTTGAGTTATAAGGTACTCATGATGGGTGATTCGTTTCTTCTCAAGCTTTTTCCAGACTTCAGCTAATATCTTTGACCGGGAAAATTCTTGAAGACTCTGGTGGATATTTGCATTGGAAACACAGCCGATGGATACACGATAGAAATCATCACCCTTTTCATGAACATCCATCGTTACCTCAGGCAGCCAGGTTCTGAAAACATGATGGATGGTTTTGACTTCTGGTGCCTCGAGCTTGACGTGGTCCCTGTTCAAGTCCAAATCCTGTTCGTTCCTGCGCTGGTCGAAAAAGCTCCCGTAAGGATTTGCCTGAGGGATGATCAGGAAATTAACCTTCTTCACTAAACTCTCGAGCTTGCCTGTTACCAGGTCTCTGATAAGCCACAAAGCAGCTTCTTTGGCAGACTGTTCATTTCCATGCTGGCCGGCTACTAGCAAAAAAGTCGGTTTCTTCCGGTTTAGCTTAAGAGGAGAATCAGCTCCCTCTTCACTTATAATGCACAGGTAAATGTCTTTTGAAGGGTAATTCTTTCTCTCTCTGGTCTGGCCGATTATCTGGACTTTCGTCTTTTTTGAAAGATGACTCACATAACTTAAAAATTCCGTAATTTCTTCATATTGGCTGTACTCAGTGTAGTTTGTCTCTTCGGCAGGGGTTTTGACAGTTTCCGCCCATGAAATGAAAGAAGAAAAGAAAAGGAAAGAAATTACCAGAATCAAAGCTTTAAAATATCTTTTACCAAACATTGTAACCTCCATTTTTTTATAAGATTGCCGCACGTCCTCCGGCTATTTACTATAATTTATCCTATTCAATTGCCAAGCTTCCTGCGGTCTTGGCAATGCCATATCAGATCAAGATGTAAAATAGAAGTAATCGTAGACAAATTTGGCAATCTGAGCGATTATTTGTTCCACATCTTTTCCCTTCAAGGTCATATCTTTCGTAAAAATCGTCAATGCTACTTGGCCCAAATTGTCAGGCAAGTAGATTATTCCGCTGTCGTTGACTGTTCCTCCGATTGTACCAGTTTTATGAGCAACCTTTGTCCTACCTGGAAGGTCACCCTTGATCCTCCCCTTTCCTGTTTGACATTCGAGCATTACGGAAAGAATGAGATCACAGCTCTCCTCATCAAGCACGTCTTTTTTGTAGATCATCTCTAAAAGCCTGTTCATAGCTCGAGGAGTGCTCTGATCCTTCGTTATCTGACTAAATTTTTTTGAAGCATCCTCAAAGGCTTCAGGATCCTTCTTTCTCTCAGCTCTGTAAACCTCAGAGAATTCATCAAGAGAAATTCCTTTGTATTTCTCATAATCCATCCCAACAAAATCCATTATTAGATGCTGGCAGGTTCTGTTGACTGTAATCTCTCTTATTCCATAACTTCGAAGACGGTCGTTGACATTTTCAGCTCCGACCTTGGTCAAAAGAATATCTGTGGCTGAATTATCACTTATGATCATCATCATGGTTATGAGGTTTCTCAAAGACAGCTTAATTCCCGGTGCCTCCAGGTCAGAAAGCATACCACTGCCAAGGTGCTGATCTGTCTTTTGGATGCTTATTTCATCTTTTAAGGCAAATTTCCCTTCTTTAATCTGAGCCAGAACTTCAACCAGAATAGGAACCTTAAAAACACTGGCCATCGGAAAATTTATATCGCCGTTTATGTACAGCTCCTGGCCCGATTCCAAATGCTTGACAGCCACACCAACTTCCCCTTCTGTTCCATGAATAATGCCTTCTATCTGTTTTTTTAGCCTTTCGATTCCTGTTGGAGCTTGAGCTTTTTGCTCCGCCCAAAGAGAAAACTGCATAAAGACGATAAAAAAAGTTAAAAGAATTGCAGTTTTAGATACTTTGGATCGCATATACTCCTCCTCTGTTAATAAATTTTATCTATTAATAAATCATATCTTTCAAATTTTCTCCGCGCTCTATGATGAAATAAAATTCATTTCTACTCTACTCCAGTCAATTTATCAACTTCCCTGTCCTTTCTTCTCAGGAGGTTGAAACTTCAATAAAACTTCTAGCTGTTGAGCATTTCTGAGAAGACAGAATTTTACTTCATCATCCCAGTTGAATTCAGCTAAATAGATTCTAAGCTCATTTATGTCAGAGAAGCTGTTTCCATCCACTGAAAGAACGACATCTCCCTTCTCAAAATTTGCATTTTTAGAAATTCCATCTATTGGTTTACTTGCGAGCACCAAATTATCCAGCCTGTCAAATTTCTTAAATCTCAACCCGATGGAAGGAAAAATAGGCATCTTTTCTTCATTAATGCCCCAAACATAATCTGCAAGACTCCTTGTTACTTTAATGCTCTTTTTTCCTTCAGGGACTTCAATACAGAGCACAGTCTTAAAAGGAAGGCGGCTTTTTTCGTACGCCCGGCGGTTTATCCCCAAATTATAAAGAAGATGACCTGAGCCGGACAAAACAACCATCTTTCGTCCCTCTCTCTCTCGGGATTGGAGAGCATTGAAAGCCATGACCTCATCCCAGGCAGATTGAGCCCGGTAAAGACCCTCGAATACCATGTCCAGACCTCCGCCTTTCATCTGATGAGGGAGTTCGGTTGACTCAAAAACCGTTCGAATAAGGACCCTATGTTCTTCATGAGAGACATCGGGCTTGGGAACGGCTTTTTTTTCATCTCCTGAGAGCTTATCCCAACCTTTCATCCTGATTTTGCTGATGATTGCTCTCGGAGCATTCAAGGCATATAGGGGAATTTTATTATTTTTAGCAAGTTTAAATATCTTTTCATAAAAACCAAAGTTGAAATTCCAATTGACATACCATCGAGATTCTCGAATGAACTCGTCCCGGGAAAGAATAGCCATGCTCCATTTATTTAAAGCTTCCTGGAAACTGACAGGAAACATCTCCAAACCAATGGATAAATTTCTATCTTGCTCGTATAATGCCTGAATTATCTTTGATTGAATATCGTGCATGGGCAGGCTGTTGTGAGTTTCTCCTACATAAATGAATTCACTTTCTTTCATCTCCTCAATCATTTTTTGGAAAGAAATATGGCTTCCTTCGCGTGCTGAATAAATTTTTCCTGCTGAAACGTTAATTGTTTTATCTTTGAACTTTTTGTCCCCGATTTTGAGAAGCAGGATTTTATCCTCTTCTTCCTGTCCACAAAGGATGGAAAACGTTAAAAGAAAAATCGAAATTGCCGTGATTTTTTTAATGGTCATTCTTTCTCTCACTTTATATTTTCTTATGTATCATATCTCCGATTTTTTATTGATGTCAATTTGCTTATGTGTCTGTTTGCATTCCCTTATCTTGAATTTATACTAACGGAAGCAAAATCTTTTTCTGAAATACCAAGGCACAGAATCAAAAAACGAAAGGTCTTTATCTGGACAGGCTATTTGTTTGGAGCCCTCTCAAGACTGGGTTATTCAATCTCAACAATCTGGCCACATCTAGTTCCCTTTAGAGTATTGGCTCGTGCGGGAAAAATCAGAAGCGCTCCACGCATGGTTTTGTTTATTTATTATTCTTCTTCTTCTTCTGATTTAATCCGGCCTTCTTTGATGGCCTCTTTAATGACTTTTTGATGAAGGTGGATTGGAACTTCTTCGTAATGAGAAAATTCCATGATAAAGGATCCCCTGCCCCCGGTGATTGAGGTGAGGGTAGGTTCAAAATCCAGCATTTCGGCCATGGGAACCTGGGCTTTTATGATGTGCAAATTTCCCCTCTGCTCCATACCTTGAACCTTCCCTCTCCGCCCGTTAAGGTTTCCCATGATGTCTCCCATGTAGGCTTCAGGCGTGTAGACTTCAATATTCATGATAGGCTCAAGCAGTGTTGACTTTGCTTCTTTCATCCCTTTTTTAAAAGCCATAGAGGCAGCAACCTTGAAGGCGATATCGGAAGAGTCAACATCATGGTAAGTGCCATCATACAGGATTACCTTAAAATCAATAACGGGATAACCAGCTATCACACCTTTTTTTCGCGCTTCTTGAATTCCTTTCTCGATAGAAGGGATGTAGTTTTTAGGAATAGCCCCTCCGAATATTTTATCCACAAATTCAAAATCCTTTCCTTTGGGGAGAGGCTCCATTTTTATCCTAACGTCCCCATACTGCCCGCGGCCTCCTGTCTGCTTCTTATACTTACCCTGAACATCTGATTTTCCCTTAATGGTTTCCTTGTAAGGTATTTTAGGAGGCTTGAGCTCGACATCTACATTATATCTCTTTTTTAACCGATTGATAATGATCTCCACGTGGAGCTGGCCGTTCCCAGAAATGATTAATTCGTTTGTTTGGGGCTCCCTTTCAATTCTTACGGTGGGATCCTCTTCTGTAATCCGGTGAATTGCTTGGGAAATTCTATCCTCATCTGCACGGGTTTTGGGTTCAATGGCAAAGGAGATAGATGGCTCGGGAAATCCGATAGGAAAAAATTCAACAGAACTCCCCTTGGCACAAAGTGTATCTCCTGTTGAGGTTTCTTTTAATTTAGCCGTGGCTACAATATCACCAGCTTTAGCCTGCCCTGCTGGTATCTGTTCCTTTCCTTGAAGGAAAAAAAGTCCTCCCAGCTTTTCGGCCCCATCCTTACTGGAATTCATTACAGTTGAATCCGGGTTTACTCTTCCGGAGAAAACTCTCAATAAGGAAATTCTTCCGGTGTAGGGATCGGAAATTGTTTTAAAAACTAGAGCAGAGAAAGGCTGGTCAAGAGAAAGCTTAACAGTTCCCTTCTCTCCTTCTATTTCTCCTCTCTCAAGAGGAGAAGGCAAGAAATTCACAATTCCGTCAAGGATAGGTTGAGTTCCTATGTTTAAGAGGGCAGACGCAATGAAGATGGGAAATACCTGCCTGTTGAGTATACTTTTCCTAAAGCCCTCAATGAGCTCCTCAGGAGAAAGCTCTCCTTTTTCAAAATATTTTTCCATCAATTGCTCATCGTTTTCGGCAACCATCTCTGTCAGCTCTTCAATCTTCTTGTCAGCTTCCTCTTTTAAGTCTGAAGGAATCTCTTCTTCTTTGAATTTTCCGCTTTCATTCTTTTCAAAAATGTAAGCCTTTCTGCTGATTAAATCCACAACTCCAGTAAACTTTTCCTCTTCTCCAATCGGGAGCTGAATTGGAACAGCTTGGCGACCGAAAGCTTGGCGGATGGATTCTACAGTTCGTTTATAGCTGGAGTTTTCCCGGTCTAATTTATTGATGATAAGGATTCGAGGAAGGTTAAACTCTTTGAGCATTTCCCACACTTTTTCTGTTCCGACCTCGATACCTGCTACTCCACAGATCATAACCGCTCCTGAATCTACTGCTCTCAAGCTCGCTCTTGCATCCCAGAGGAAATTAGTATAACCAGGACAATCCACAATATTAATCTTGTGGCCATTCCACTCTAAAAAACAGACAGCGGAATTGATAGAAATATTTCTTTCTATTTCATCTGGATCATAATCAGTCACTGTATTGCCTTTCTCAACTTTTGTAAATCTGGTTGTTACCTTCGAATTAAACAAGAAGGCGGATGTCAGTGAGGTTTTCCCTGAAGATCCATGACCGATGATTGCAATATTCCTGATTTTATCTGCAGTATAATCTTTCATTTTGGAGCCTCCCAAGAAATACTAGATTCGATTCGTAATAATTTATATTTTCGGCTTCTTTTGAAAAATGACAACGGATATAATACAACAAAAATCCCCTTCTTCTCAAGATAAAAAAAATTAAAAAATGGGGACAGGCCCCTTTTAAATAAAACGGTCGGCTTGATAAATCAAGCCTCTACAACTAAAAAGTAGCCTGTCCCCTTTTTTCTTTTTTTTCTTCCAGCTTGTCTAAAAAGCTCTTTAAATCTTGCGGCAAGGGAGAAGAAAATTCAACCTTCTCTTGTGTCTCAGGGTGGATAAACGAAAGACAAGAGGCATGAAGGAAAAGACGTGGAAAGCTTGGCTTTGACTTTCGACGTCCATAACGGGTATCACCTGCTAAAGGATGGCCAGAGGCAGCCATGTGGACTCTTATCTGATGAGTCCTTCCTGTGAGCGGTTTTATTTCCAGGAGCGAAAATTTTTCAAATTCTTTCTGGACAAAGTAGTAAGTCTCGGCCTCCCTTGGTTTTTTGGTTTTCACCGAAATCCTCTCTCCATGCTTTACATGACGTCCTATAGACCAACTTATTTTCCCTTTTTTTTCGGGCATTCTTCCCCATATAAGCCCCAGATAGGTCTTTTCCCCTTCCCTCTTTCTGAATTGCTGCTGGAGCAGCTTATAAGCTCTTAGATTTCTGGCGACAACCATCAATCCTGATGTTTCCTTATCCAAACGATGGACAATCCCTGGCCTCTCTTCTGGGCCAACTTCTTTGAGATCCGGAAAACGGTAAAGTAAAGCATTGATAAGAGTATGATGCCTCTTCCCTGCTCCAGGATGAACGATCATCCCTGAAGATTTATCAATAATTGCTATATGATCATCGCTGTAAAGCACATCTATAGGGATGTTTTCGGATTGAATCTCTAGAGGCTTCGCAAGTTCATATTCTATCTCTACCTTCTCACCCGACTTCAACTTATAGCTTGACTTTCTGGCAATCCCGTCAACCTTGACCCTCCTTTCCTCAATGAATCTTTGAATCTGAGATCGTGTCAATTCATTGATTCTCTCGGATAGGAAAACATCCAGCCTCTGATTTAATCCGGACAAGGGAGCAGTCAGGAATTCTCTTTTAGGCACTTTTCCTTTTTCTCAGGATGAGAAGCAGAATCACTCCGGCAATCAAGCCCAAAATGCAAAAAAGCTGGGGAAGAGAAAGGCTGAGATAGGGAGAGGGATTGCGGAAGAGGAAGGCTTTGTCAGGATGATCACCCCGATAAAATTCAACAATATACCTTATTATGGAATAATTTATGATATAGAAGGAAAAAACCTGTCCATCAAATTTTTTCTTCTTCAGGATAATAAACAAAACAAAAAAGTTCAGGAAATTCAAAGCAGACTCATAAAGCTGAGTTGGATGAAGAGGAATTCCGAGGGGAACGCCTGTTAAGTCGCTGGCATATTTATTGTTAAAAATCACTCCCCATGGTAGAGATGATTCCGTTCCATAACAGCATCCTGCGCTGAAACAGCCAATTCGGCCAAATCCATGCCCCAAAGCTAAAGCTGGCGCGAAAATATCAGTTGTTTTCAAGGTGGGAATTTTATGTCTCCGAAAATACCAGAGAGCAAAAATAATCCCAAAAGTGAGTCCGCCCTGAAAAACACCTCCTGAACGCGCCAAGCTTAGAAGCTCCCGCCAGTAACGCATATAATAGGAGAAATTTCCGACAAGAAGAATAAGTTTGGCCCCGATTAAAGAAACAATGATTGTGTAGAAAGCCATATCTATGATTTTCGAGCTGGGAAGGTTCTGTTTTTTAGACTGGACGAAAAGAAACAACAGGGCACAAGCAACTCCCACTGCCATCATAAGCCCATACGTATGAATGGTTATCGGACCTATCTTTAAGATTATGGGGAACATTTTAGCCTTTTTCTAAAAAAGAATATAAAAATAATAAAAAAAGCACCAATAGTTATGCTGGCATCAGCAATGTTAAAGGATGGCCAGTGCCATTTTTTTACATAGAAATCCAGAAAATCTATAACATACCCCCTGAAGATTCTATCTATCAAATTACCTAGAGCCCCCGCCAGGATAAGAGATAGCGAAATTATCAGAAGCCTTTCTGAAGTCGGAGTCTTGAAAAAATAAAAGACAACAAAAACCAAAGCTACCAAAGAGGCCAGCGTTAACATTACGTAGAGAAACTGGCTTCCAGATTGGGAAAAAAAACCAAAGATTGCTCCGCGGTTTCTTATATGAGTGATATTAAAAAAACCGGGAATAATGCTTTTACTGTTTAAAAAAGGTATCTTTTGGGCTACGATCGCCTTGGTCAGCTGGTCAGCAGCAAGCAAGATGAGAATGAATAAAAAATAGAATATTCTGCGGTTCATGAATTCATCGCCTTCACCACTTCCTCGCAACGCTCACAGAAGTGGGGATATTCAGAGCTTTTTCCTACATATGGAGAAAAATTCCAGCATCTCTGGCATTTTACCCCAGGAGCCTTTGATACCTCTGCCTCTAACTCTTCGCCAGATTGCGATTGAAGTTCCACAGCCGAAACAATAAAAAGTGAGGGCAACTCCTTTTTGTACTTTTTCAAAAGCTCCTGTTGAGAAGAGGGAACTCTTAAGACTACGCTTGCCTCCAGAGGATTCCCGATGCGCGCTGCTTCTCTTGCTATCTCAAGCTCTTTAAGGACTTTCTCTCTAACGAGTAATAGATTCTCACCTTCTTCAAACAAAACATCATCTAGCCATTTCTCCTTGAATGCCGGAAATTCTTCTAAATGAATGGACTTCCCTTTTCCCTTAAAGGCAGGCATAATTTCCCATACCTCTTCTGTTGTAAAAGGCAAAATCGGAGCCATCAACACCAGCGTAGATTCAAGCAGATTAAAGAGAGCTGTTTGAGCTGATCTTCGAAGCTGTGATTTTTTACCGGAACAATAGAGCCTATCCTTGAGTACATCCAAGTAAAAAGAACTCAACTCTACAGTGAAGAAATTGTAGATAGTATGAAAGATAATATGATACTCATAATTCTCGTAGGCTTTAAGGATCTTTTTCCCTGTCCTGAAACATTTTTCCAGTATCCATCTATCCAAAAACTCCATCTCTTGAGGAGTAACACTCTCTTCATCTGCAGAAAAATCGTTAACATTCCCCAGGATAAATCTCCACGTATTTCTGATCTTGCGGTAAGCTTCAACAAGCCTCTGCAAGGTCTCCTGTCCGAAACGCGCATCTTCTTTGTAATTGAGCATCGCTACCCAAAGCCTAAGGATTTCGGCTCCATTTTGAGAAATGATTTCTTCAGGATCGATGAAATTTCCAAGGGATTTAGACATTCCCTTTCCCTTCTCATCCAGGACAAAGCCATGGGTTATTACGGACTTGTAGGGAGAAGCTTTTTTTGCGGCAACTCCCACGAAAAGCGAGCTGTTGAACCAACCTCTGTATTGGTCATGACCCTCCACATAGACGTCCGCTGGCCAGGGTAGATCACTCCTTCTTCCCAAAACATTATGGCTTGCTCCAGATTCAAACCAAACATCAAGGATGTTTTCTTCTTTATTGAATTCTTTTGAACCGCATTGAGAACATTTTGAATTTGGAGGAAGAAGCTCTTCTGCTTTTTTTGCAAACCAGGAGTCAGAACCATTTTTCGAAAAGATGTCTGCAATTCTGAGAGTTGTTTTTTCATCAGCAAGAATGTGTCCACAATCATGGCAGTAAAATGCCGGAATGGGGACACCCCAGGACCGCTGGCGAGAAATACACCAATCTGGTCGAGCTTTCACCATGTTAGCGATTCTCTCTTCTCCCCAGGGGGGAATCCAGCGAACCTTCTTTATCTCCTTCATCGCCTTTTCCCTCAAATCATTTTTATCCATGGAGATGAACCACTGTGCCGTTGCTCGAAAAATAACAGGATTCTTGCACCGCCAGCAATGAGGATATGAATGGACAATCTCATCTTCT